>JBAQWM010000389.1:0-7784 GCA_049298915.1 Steroidobacteraceae bacterium
GTGCATCACCCGCCGCGCGCCTTGCAATTCTCCTGCAACGCGCAGCTCATGCGAGCCTGCGTCTGCTGCCGGCCATGCGCCATCTGCTGTCGCTCCAGGGGGGCCGCCTGGAGACTGCAATGCGCGCCCTCAATGCCGTCAGCCCGCTGGCGACGCTCGCGCGCGGCTACGCCATCGTGACATTGGCGGCAGATGGGGAAATCGTGCAGGAACATGGCCAGGCGCCGCCTGGCACCGAGATCGAGGCGCGGCTGTCACGCGGCCGATTGCGCGCGCGTGTCGTCAAAAGCAGCCCCGATTGAATCAACGCCGTCCTGCGTCGCGCTTTCGCACCCGGCGCTGGCGCGGCGTCAGCTTGTCGCGCCTTCCGGCAAAAGGGTTGTCTTCGCTGCGGAATTCTACGCGCACCGGCGTGCCCCACAGGCTGAATGCCTCGCGATAACGATTGATCAGGTAGCGCCGATAGTCCTCGGGCGTGCGGGCGGCCTGCGCGCCGTGCACGACGATGACCGGCGGATTGCGCCCGCCCTGGTGCGCATAACGCAGCCTGATTCGCCGTCCGCGCACCAATGGCGGTTGATGCTGCCGGATCGCCGATTCCAGCACGCGTGTCAGTTCCGGCGTCGCCAGATTACGCATGGCCGCGGCATGGGCTTCGCGCACCGACTGCATCATCTCGCCCACACCGCTGCCGTGCAGCGCGGAAATGAAGTGGATCGGCGCGAAATCCAGGAATCGCAGCCGCGCTGAAATCTGCGCGCGAATTTCTTCGCGTTGTTCCTGCGAGATGTGATCCCACTTGTTGACGGCGATCACCAGCGCCCGGCCGCGCCCGGCCACGATGCCGAGGAGTGTGGCGTCCTGCTCGGCCACCGTTTCTTTCGCATCCAGCACGCCGATCACAACATTTGCATCATCAATAGCCTGTAAGGTCTTGATAACGCTCCATTTCTCCAGCTGCTCCTCGATGCGCGCGCGGCGCCGCACACCGGCGGTGTCGATCAGCAGATACGCCATTCCGTCGCGCTCGAAGGGGATCTGCACGGTGTCGCGGGTGGTGCCCGGCTGATCGCTCGCAATCATCCGCTCCTCGCCGAGCAGGCGGTTGATCAGCGTGGACTTGCCGACATTCGGGCGACCGACAACGCAGACGCGGGCAGCGTGCGTGACCTCGCCAGCGTCGTCGTCGGCCGGCGGCGTGACGCCGGCAAGAACATGGTCGATCAGTTCGTCGATGCCCTGGCGATGCGCTGCCGACAGCGACTGCGGCGCGCCGAGTCCCAGACCGTGAAAATCGGAGATCGCGACTTCGGCATCGCGCCCCTCGCACTTGTTGACCGCGATGGTGACCGGCTTGCCGCTCCGGCGCAGGACATCCGCGACGAAGTGATCGGAAGCTTCAATACCAGATTGCCCGTCCACCAGGAATACCACCCGGTCGGCTTCCTCGATCGCGCGATTGGTCTGCTGGGCCATCAGCTGTTCGATGCCACGCGGCGATTCCACCAGCCCGCCGGTGTCGACAACGATGAAGCGGTGCAGGGACCGGCGCCCAAAGCCATACTTGCGATCGCGTGTGAGTCCCGGGACATCCGAAACCAGTGCGTCGCTGGTCAGGGTCAGGGCATTGAACAGCGTCGACTTGCCGACATTGGGCCGGCCCACCAGCGCGATGACGGGCAACATGATTCAGTCCCGGACAGCTGTTTACCCGGCTGCGCGCCGGCGCGCGCGATAAGCCTGGACCTTGCCGGAATCGCTCTGCAACAGCAGCAGATCGCCGGCGGCAACCGGCGCATTGCTGACGCGACCCCCGCCCGGTTTCGCGCGGCCGAGAATTTCGCCGGTAGCCGCATCGAGCCAATGCAGATAGCCCTCGAAGTCGGCGACCACCACGGTGTCGCCCTGCAGCGCCGGTGCCGTGAGCCCGCGGCGCAGGAACTGGGCCTGGCGCCAGGTCTCGGTGCCATCGCGCCGCCGCAGCGCGACGACCGTGCTGTCGGCCAGCGTCACATAGAGATGTTCCGCGTCGGCGGCCATGCCACGGTAACTCGACATGTCGCGGCCCCACCAGATCTGGCCGGACTCGCGCGACAGCATCGCCACCCGGCCCTGGAAACCCACGACATATACGTCCTGATCGATGACCCGGACCGGCGCATCGATGTCGGCCAGCCGCTCGATCTCGGTCCGGCCGCGGGAAGGCGCGGCGGTCGCGGTCCACAGCAGATCGCCGCTCGCGAGCGCGAGCGCGACGACTTTCCCGTTGTCGAAGCCGGCCAGCACCATGTCGCCCGCGATGACCGGCGCGCCATTGCCGCGCAGCGACAGTCGGGGTACCGCCTGCTCGTAGTTCCAGGCCTCGGTGCCGTCGGCAACGCGCAAGGCCCGCAGCTTGCCGTCAACCGTGCGCACGATGACCAGGCCAGCGCCGATTGCAGGTGACGACAGCACTTCTCCGCCGACCGCGACCCGCCAGCGCTCCGCGCCGGTAGCGGCATCGAGTGCCAGCACCTGGCCACCGATGCTGCCGGCGGCGACCGTGCCCTCGCCAACCGCCGGCCCGCCACTCAGGGCGAGCTCAGTCCGGGCGCTCCACAGGCTGCGTCCGTTGGCGAGTTCGAGCGCCTGGATGTCGCCGCCATGACCCGCCAGGTAGGCGCGTTCATCCAGTACCGCCGGACGCAGTCCGAGGCGCAGGACGTCATCGCCGCCCCTGGTGCTGGTGCTCCAGACCTGGTCGGGATTCAGCTTGACGGCGAAATCCACGAGTTCGGCCGGCGGCTCCAGGTCCTTGTCCTTCTTGCAGCCGGCCACCATCAGCGCAAGCGCCAGCAGGAAGGCGATTCTCTTCATCCGTATTCCTCACTCGGCCGCGGTCGCCACCGACAATTCGTCAATCTTCAGTCTCAACAGTTCCTGGTCGACGAGTCCGTCGGCACTGTTGCCCTGCCCGGCTGCGGTCTGTGCCTCCCGATAGGCCGCAAGCGCGTCTGCCGGCTTGCCGCTCGCCGCCATGACGTCACCGCGCAATTCAGCGACCCGCGCGGCGAGCGCCGGATTCTCCACGCGCGCGAGTGTCGCGAGGGCCTCGTCATGGCTGCCATTCGCGAGTTGCACGCGAGCCAGTCTGAGTCTTGCGAGCAGCGCCAGTTCCGGGTCGCGCGTCGAATCGATGACCTGACTGAGCGACTTTGCCGCCGTCTCGAAGTTGCCGGCCTCGATTTCCAGGCGCGCGAGCACCAATCGGGCCTGGTCAGCATAGGGTGTATCCGCATAATCGCCGATGATTCCGGCGGCAATCTGCAGCCCGTCCTCGCGACGTTCCTGAACCAGAGCGTCCAGCATCGCGGAGAATTGCTGCTCCGCCTCCTGGGACCGCGCGATCTGATGCGAGATCCACCAGCGATAGCCGAAAACGCCGCCGAGGCCCAGCACAATACCGGCCGCGAGCCCGAGCCAGTTTTCCTTGAACCACTGCTTCAGCTGGTCCGCCTGCTCCCGCTCCGAAAGATACTCATCGACCATCGTCGCTCCTGGTATTCACCTTTCGCCCCAGCATCGCTGCGATGCGCGCGGGCAGTTCCTCCCATGCGCAGTCCTGCTGTCCCGATTCGACGCGCAGCATCCTGACCACAGCGGATTTTCGCGCAATCTCGTCGTCGCCGATGATGAGCGCCAGTTGTGCGCCGCGCTTGTCCGCGCGCTTCATCTGCGATTTCAGGCTGCCGCCACCCATATTCGCCTGGACACCGGCCCCCGGCAGCGCATCCCGCAGCTGCTCGGCAATGGCGAGTCCGGCGCGCTCCGCGCCTTCTCCGGACAGCACCAGATAGACCGCAGGCGCCGTCTCACTCACGGCCACGCCGCTGGCCTGCAACACACCGACGATCCGCTCGATGCCGAGCGCCCAGCCGATCGCGGGTGTCGGATCGCCGCCCAGTTGCGCGACCAGGTCATCATAACGACCACCGGAACAGACGGCATCCTGGGCACCGAGCGCGGATGTGGTCCACTCGAACACGGTGCGCGTGTAGTAATCGAGTCCGCGCACCAGCCGCGGATCGACATCGTACCGGATACCGCTGGCATCGAGCAGGTCACGGAATCGCTCAAAATGCCTGCGCGAGTCGGCGTCCAGATGATCGGCCAGCACCGGAGCGCCGGCGAGCATCTCCTGCATCGCGGGATTCTTGGAGTCGAGGATCCGCATCGGATTCGACTCGCGGCGGCGCAGACTGTCGGCGTCCAGCACGGCGCGGTGGCGCTCGAAGTAAGCTACCAGCAGCGCGCGATACTGCTGGCGTGATGCCGGCGTACCGAGCGTATTGATGCGGAGCCGCACGTCGGAAATACCCAGCAACCGCCACAGGCGCGCCGAGATCTGGATCAGCTCGACATCGATATCAGGGCCCTCGTAGCCGAAGGCCTCGCAATCGATCTGGTGGAACTGCCGGTAGCGGCCCTGCTGCGGCCTCTCATGCCGGAACATCGGGCCCGATGTCCACAGTCTCTGCTTCTGGTTGTGCAGCAGCCCGTGTTCGATCGCCGCGCGCACCAGGCCGGCGGTGGCCTCGGGCCGCAGGCTCAGACTGTCGCCGCCGCGATCCTCGAAGCTGTACATCTCCTTTTCGACAATGTCAGTGTGCGCGCCGATCGATCGCTGGAACAGTTCGGTGCGCTCCACCAGCGGAACGCGAAATTCCTGATAGCCATAATCGGCAAACAGCATGCGGGCATTGCGCTCCACCAGCTGCCACCAGGGCAGCTGGTCCGCGAGCAGGTCATTCATGCCACGGACTGACTGGAGTTTGTTGTTCAAAGGCCACCCGCGCTGGACGCACCGCGCCACCGCGCGCCCGGCGGCGGGCCGCTGGTCCGTGCGATCATCCGGGGTTCCGGCGCTCGACGTCGTCGAGTACGCGCAACTGCACGGATTCCGGAAACTCCCTGCGCAGTCTTTCGCTGAACTGGGCCGCCGCGCCGCGATCGTTCAGCGCCATTTCAATCTGGTGCCCAAGCAGCAGGACATCGGCAGTCGCCGGCGCCACGGCAAGGTAGCGCTCGATGAATGCCCGCGCCTGCAGGAAACTGCCGCGATCGTGCAGGACACCGGCAAGCTGCACGAAGGTCTCCGGATAGACCGATTTCACGGCCAGCGCCTGACGCAGGTAATTCTCCGCCCGATCCAGCGCCGCGGCGCTCCGGGCACAGACACCCGCATTGGTGTAGGCGACTTCGGGCGTGCGATACAGGGGATTGCCAGCCGCCTTCAGGAACATCGCCTCGCCTTTCTTGAATTCGCGTCTGCGGCACAGGAATGCCCCCATTGCGTTCTGCGCTTCCGGGCTGTCCGCATCGGCGCGCAGCGCCAGCTTGAAGTGCTGTTCGGCGCGTTTGGTGTCGAGCAGGCGTTCGTAGACCAGCCCGGCGCTCAACTGCACCGTTACATCGCGCGGGTTCAGTGCAAGCGCACGTTCAACCTTGTCGCGCGCGACCGCCAGCTGATCCCGCTTCATGTATTCCATGGCCAGGCGCGCATTGATGCGCGCGGCTTCGGTCTGCGGATCGCCCGAGAATTCCTGGGCCAGCGCCGCGCCGGCAAGCAGCATCGCAACCGCCACGGCAGCGACGCGCGGGATCATGCCCGCACCGCGATTCGGACCGGTTTGCTGCCAAGCCTGGCCAGCGTGCGATCCAGCACCTGGCCCCGCAACTGCCCGCAGGCCGCATCGATATCATCGCCCCGGGTGCGCCGCACGGTCGCAACCACGCCGCCCTGCGCCAGCAGCTCGCGGAATCGGCTGACTGCTGCGGCTGGCGAGCGCCGGTAACTCGTGCCCGGGAATGTATTGAATGGAATCAGATTCACCTTGGCATCATGACCGGAAAGCAGGGCCGCGAGTTCCCTTGCATGTTCAGGCCGGTCATTGACGCCGTCCAGCATCGTGTACTCGAATGTGACACTGCGGCCATTCTGGCGCTCGAGGTAGTGCCAGCTGGCCGCCAGCAGTTCGGCGATCGGATGCTTGCGATTGATCGGCACCAGCTGGTCGCGCAGGCGGTCATTCGGCGCGTGCAGCGATACCGCGAGCGCCACATTGCAGTCTTCCGCGAGCCGGTAGATCTGCGGCACCAGTCCGGAAGTGGAAAGCGTGACGCGTCGTCGCGACAGGTCGTATCCGAGATCATCGAGCATCAGCTGCATCGCCGGCAGCACGTTGCGGTAGTTCGCGAGCGGTTCGCCCATTCCCATCAGCACGACGTTCGTGATGACGCGCTCACCGTCAGGATCGCGCCCGAGTTCACGATTCGCGAGCCAGACCTGGCCGATGATCTCGGCCGCCGTCAGATTGCGGTTGAATCCCTGCCGCCCGGTCGCGCAGAAGGAGCAATCGAGTGCGCACCCGATCTGGCTCGAGATGCAGAGCGTGCCGCGCCCCGGTTCCGGGATGAAAACCGTCTCGATGACCTGCGGTCCGCCCTCGGCGCCCGGCATCTGCAGCAGCCACTTGCGCGTGCCATCCGACGATGTCCTCGCACTCACGATCGCGGGCACACGCACCTCCGCCACCGAAGCGAGCTGCTCGCGGAACTGCTTTGCCAGATCTGTCATGCGCGCAAAATCGGACTCGCCGCGACGATAAATCCATTTCAGCAACTGGCGGGCGCGGTACGGCTTCGCGCCGAGACCCGCGACGAAGGCCTCCAGCTCCGGCCGGTTGAGTCCCAGCAGATTGCTGCGTGCAGGCGCCATGGCGCTCATCGTGCCGGCGGTCTCAGCGGGTTCGCGCACACAGCGCGACGTCGGCGAAAAAATATGCGATCTCGCGCGCGGCCGTCTCGACGCTGTCGGAACCATGCACGACATTTTCCTCGATGCTGGTCGCGAGATCGGCCCGGATCGTTCCCACTTCGGCTTTTTTCGGATCGGTCGCCCCCATGATCTCGCGATTGCGGGCAACGGCAGCTTCGCCTTCGAGAACCTGCACCATCACCGGGCCGGAGCTCATGTAAGCGCAAAGATCGCGGAAGAACGGGCGCTCACGATGGACCGCATAGAAGCCCTCCGCCTGACCGCGTGTCAGGTGCAGCATGCGCGCGCCGATGATCATCAGGCCGGCACCCTCGAAGCGCCGATAAACCTCGCCGATCAGGTTGCGTGCCACGCCGTCGGGCTTGACGATGGACAGGGTGCGCTCGACCGCCATGGATTCCTCGTGCACTGGGGTAACTCTGGACCGCGTATTCTAGCGCCCGGGACCCCGCGCGAGCAATCGCCGGGAACGCGGAAGTACCTGCCATGAAAGGAAAAATCAGACGCTGAAGCTCTCGCCGCAGCCGCATTCTCCGCGCACATTCGGATTCCGGAAGCGAAACGCCTCGTTGAGTCCGTGGCGGACGAAATCGATCTCGGTCCCGTCGATCAGGGCCAGGCTGTCCGCATCGACCAGCACCTGGACACCCTGGCTGCTGAACACGCGGTCGTTGGCCTGCATTTCGTCGGCGTAATTGACGACGTAGGCGAAGCCCGAGCAACCGGTCTTGCGCACGCCGAGCCGGAGACCGACGCCATGGCCGCGCTCGGCGATGAATCGTCGAACCCGGTCAGCGGCGGCGGGTGTCAGGGTGATGGCCATCAGACTGATTGTAGCGCAAGCGCCCGCGCCAGCATCCCGGACAGCGCATCCTCGACGACCAGCAGGCGACCCAGTTTTTCAACCGGTGCATCAAGTTCCCGCGCGAGGCGCCGCGCGTCGAAGGCCGTCTGGGTGCCGACGCCC
>JBAQWM010000390.1:0-7237 GCA_049298915.1 Steroidobacteraceae bacterium
GATCCTGGTTCTGCAGTGCCATCAGGCGCTGCTGCGCCAGCGCCAGGTTTCCACGCCGGGACGCGACGATAGCGCCGTACCAGAGCGCGCGCGAATTCTGCGGTGCCATCGTGAGCACCTTTTCGAAAAGGTCGGCCGCCTGCCCGTCGAGTTCACGCTCATCGGTCAGCACCAGCGCCTCGGCAAAGCCGGCGACTGCGTCGGGATCCTGGCCCTGGCTGCGCGTGTAGGCCTCTGAGTATGCGTCGCGCGCGGCCTGGAAGTCGCCGAGCACGGCCGCCGACCTGCCCAGCAGCTTCCAGCCCTCGAGGTCGTCCGGCTGCTGCGACAGGCGCTGCTGCAGACTGCCCACCATCTGCCTGAGGTCATGACCGGGCGCGGATGCCTCGGCAACCTGCGGCGTTGCCTCCCAGGGCCATTCGCTGGCCCAGAAGTAGGAAGCGAAGGCGATGAGCGGCAGGCCGGCCGCAACGATGGTCGCCGCGACATTTGCCCGCTGCGGTGCCGCGTCGGCAGCTGCCGCAGGACGCAGCAGCGGCCAGACCAGGAGCGCGACAGCAAATGCCGTCAGCAGTACACAGATTGCGATGAATGATGTCACAGGTTTTCCGGTTCCTCTTCGAGCGCAGCGGGATCGGCCCGTGCGGTACGGATGCGGCGGCGGACGATCATTGCCGCAATGGCGGCGCCTCCCAGCAACAGCAAGACGGGCGCCGCCCATAGCAGCCAGGTTCGCGGCGTGACCGGCGGGAGGTACAGGACGAAATCTCCATAGCGCTCGGTCAGGAAAGCGCGGATATCGGCATCGGTCTTGCCGGACATCAGCAGTTCACGCACCTCGCGGCGCAGATCGGCCGCGAGCATTGCATTGGAATCCGCAATGGTCTCGTTCTGGCACACCAGGCAGCGCAACTGGTGCGTCAGCTGCTCGTAGCGCTGCTGGAGGGCCGGATCTTCGAGACGCTGGGGATCGACGCCCTGCGCGTTGCCCGCCAGCAGCATGCCGGCAACAATCCAGGCCGGGCGCATCATGGTCCACCCCCTTCCGCCGCCAGCAATGGCAGGAAGTCACGCTGCCAGATCTCCGCTGTCATGACTCCGATCTGCTTGTGCAGGACTCTGCCGTCGGCGCCGATGAGGAATGTTTCCGGCGCGCCATACACTCCCCAGTCGATCGCCGTCCGGCCATCCGGGTCGAAGGCAACCGAGGCATAGGGATTGCCGAGCTTCGCCAGCCACTGCAGCGCGGCGAAGCGATCGTCGCGCCAGTTCAGGCCCATCATCGGCACCCGCCCCTCGCGGGCGATATCGAGGAGTGTCGTATGCTCCTGCCGGCAGCCGCCGCACCAGGTGGCCCATACATTCAGCAGCCACGGGCGACCCGCGAGGTCGCCCGAGCCTACCTGCACGGCCGGGTTGTCGAGCGCCTCGAGCGCGAAAGCGGGCGCAGGCTTGCCGATCAACGGCGAATCGATCCTGCTGGGGTCCTTTTGCAGGCCGATGATGAAAAAAACGATCAGTCCGGCGAACAGGGCGACCGGCAGCAGGGGGCGCAGATTCTTTTTCATCGCGTGACTTCCGCAGCCGCTCTTTCGAGGCCGGGCGCAGCGGCGGTGGCGCGCCGGTAGCGCCGGTCAAGTCCGGCGATGCCGCCGCCCAGCGCGATCAGCAGCGCGCCGAGCCAGATATAGCGGATCAGCGGCTTGTACTGCAGGCGCAGGCTCCAGCGCCCCTGGCCCAGGTCTTCACCGAGTGCCGCGAACAGGTCGCGTCCCGGGCCGACCTGGATGCCGGCCTCGGTCATCGGATTGCCGCCGGAGTTGTACAGGCGCTTCTGCGGACGGAGCGTCGTGATCTCCTTGCCGTCCCTGGAGATGATGACATCCGCTTCGACCGCGGCGAAATTCGGCCCGCGTGCATCGCGCAGCGCCGCCAGCCGGAAGTCGTAGCCGCCAATCGTTGCGGATTCGCCCACCGCCAGCGCGACGTCCTGCTCGATCTTGAAGGACTGCACGCCGGTGATGCCAAGCGTCACGACCCCCACCCCGAAATGCGCGATGGCCATGCCAAGCACCGCGCCGGGCACCGCCTGCCCGGCGCGCAGGCGCGCCAGCGGAATCATCAATGAGGATCCCATCACCCACAGCGCCAGCGTGAAGCCGATGGTCGCCATCGGGCGGATCTCGCCGTAGACCGCTGCGCCGGCGATGATCGCGATGGCGAAGCCCGCCGCCGCGATCCAGAGCAGGCGATTGCGCACCGGCTGCAGCCGGCTTTTCTTCCACATCGCATGCATGCCGACTCCAAGCAGCAGCAGGAGCGGCAACATCGGCACCAGGAAAACCATTTTGAAGTACGGTGGGCCCACCGAGACCTTGCCGAGCTCCAGGGCGTCCATGAACAGCGGATATAGCGTGCCCAGCAGGATCAGGCCGAGGGCCGCGACCAGGAACGCATTGTTGAAAAGCACGAAACTCTCGCGCGCGGCGAGCTCGAAGCCCGCATTCGATTTCATCTTCGGCGCGCGCCAGGCATAGAGGATCAGCGCGCCGCCGATGACGACGGTCAGGAATGCCAGGATGAACAGGCCGCGCGCCGGATCGGTCGCGAAAGCATGGACCGAGACCAGCACGCCGGAACGTACCAGGAATGTGCCGAGCAGTGACAGCGAAAATGCCGAAACCGCCAGCAGCAGTGTCCAGCTCTTGAACAGGCCGCGCTTTTCGGTCACGGCCAGCGAGTGAATCAGCGCCGTGCCGGCAAGCCAGGGCATGAACGATGCGTTTTCGACCGGATCCCAGAACCACCAACCGCCCCAGCCGAGTTCGTAATAGGCCCACCAGCTCCCGAGCGCAATGCCCACCGTCAGGAACAGCCAGGCTGCCAGTGTCCACGGGCGGGTCCACCGGGCCCAGGCCGAATCGAGCCGCCCCTCGAGCAGCGTTGCGCAGGCAAAGGCAAACGCGACCGCAAAGCCCACATAGCCCAGGTACAGGATCGGCGGGTGGATGGTGAGCGCGAAATCCTGCAGCAGCGGATTCAGGTCATTGCCTTCAGGCGCGGCCGGCACCAGCCGGTCAAAGGGATTCGAGGTCGTCAGCATGAACAGCACGAAACCGATGCTGATCAGCCCGAGGATGCCGACCACGCGGCTGCGAAACTGGACATGCAGGCTTGAGCTCAGGATGGTCACCGCTAGCGACCAGGCTGCAAGGCACAGCGCCCATAGCAGCAGCGAGCCCTCATGCGCGCCCCAGACCGCGGCAAAGCGGAAGAACACCGGCAACTCCGAATTCGAATTGGTCGCGACGTAAAGGACCGAGAAGTCCTTCTGTATGAACGACCAGGCCAGGGCGGCGAACGCGATCGCCACGAACACGAATTGCCCGGTGACCGCCGAGCGGCCCGCCCCCATCCAGGCAACCTGCCCACGCGCGGCGCCGGCAAGGCCGAAGAACGACTGCGCCATTGCGAACAGCAGCGCCATGACCAGCGCGAAGTGGCCGATTTCAGGAATCATTGAGTGGTCCCCGCCGGTGTCGGCGTGTGGAGCGTGGCAGCCACCTCGGGTGGCATGTAGTTCTCGTCGTGCTTGGCGAGCACTTCATCGGCAATGAACTCGCCGGATTCCGTCAGCCTGCCGTGCGCGATGATGCCCTGCCCTTCGCGGAACAGGTCCGGCAGCAGGCCGGTGTAGCGCACCGGGACCGATTCGAGATTATCCGTCACGACAAACCGGACTTCGAGCGAGCCTTCGGAGCGCTGTACGCTGCCGCCGGTGACGAGACCGCCGACCCGGAATGTCCGGCCATCGGGCGCCTCCCCGGCATGGACCTGCGTCGGGCTGTAGAAGTACAGGAGGTTCTCCTCGAAAGCGAACGATGCAAGTACTGCCGCGGCTCCGACACCGGTGACGACGGCCAGTACCGCCAGCATGCGTTTGCGGCGCGGGGTCATGCCGGCTTCCTCGAAGCATCGAGCCGGCGCATGGCCTGCTCGCGGGCGCTGGCGTGGAGCCGCCGGGCGGAGCGCACGTTCTGGACCAGCAGGACCAGGGTCAGGCCGAATGACGGCCACACGTAGGCGGCGTAACCGCCCATTGAGAAAAATTCCGCGAAGTTCATCGTGCCAGCTCCTCGCGCAGCCACGAAGCGTCGCGTTCGCGGCGAATCACCTCGCCGCGCAGCCGCGTCATCAGCACTGCGCCGAAATACAATGTGAATCCCAGGAACATCGCAAGCAGCGGCCACAGCATTTCCCATGGCATCGAGGGCTTGCCGATTTTGGCGATGGTGGCGCCCTGGTGCAGCGTGTTCCACCAGTAGACCGAATAATGGATGATCGGCAGGTTGATCACGCCGACCAGGGCCAGGACCCCGCTCGCGCGGTCGGCGCGGTCGCGATCGTCGATCGAAGCGCGCAGTGCGATCAGCCCCAGGTACAGGAACAGCAGGATCAGCTCCGAGGTCATTCGCGCATCCCACTGCCACCAGGTGCCCCACATCGGCTTGCCCCACAGCGAACCGGTGACGAGCGCCGCGAATGTGAACCAGGCGCCGACCGGCGCCGCCGCGGCCGCCACCGCATGGGCGAGCTTCATGCGCCAGATCAGGCCGATGCCGGCAGCAATCGCCATCGTTGCGTAAATGAACATGGACATCCACGCGGAAGGCGCGTGGACATAGACGATGCGGAACGCCTCGCCCTGCTGGTAATCCGGCGGTGCGAGCAGGAGCCCGCCGTAGAGCCCCATGACTATCAGCAGGAACGCGGGCCAGCCGAACCACGGCGCGATGCGCCCGGCCAGCCGGTAAAAATGCGGCGGTGAGGCCAGCTTGTGAAACCAGGTCCAGTTCATCCCATCACTCCTGACTGATCCTCAAGGCTGCCGCAACTGCCAGTGGCGACAGTGTGACCGATAGCACAAACATGGCGCCCAGCAGCAGCAATGGTCCGCGCGCGACCTCGGCGTGGATCGCCATGTCCACCGCGCGCGCCCCGAAGATCAGCGCGGGCATGGCGAGCGGCAGCACCAGCAGCGACAGCAGGACGCTTCCGCGCCGCAATCCGAGCGTCAGCGCCGCGCCGACCGCGCCAAGCGCGCTAAGTATGCCCGTTCCGAGTGCGAGCGAAATCATGAGCACGCACAGGGCGTCGGTCGGCACTCCGAGGCTGATGGCGAGCAGCGGCGACACCAGCACCAGCGGCAGGCCGCTGGCGGTCCAGTGGGCGGCGGTCTTGGCGAGCGCGATCAGAGCGAGCGGCTGGCCGGACAGCAGCAACTGCTCGAGTGTGCCGTCCGCATGATCGCTGCGGTAGAGGAATTCGAGCCCAAGCAATGCCGCGAGCAAGGCGGCTATCCAGAGCACGCCGCCCGCAATCTCCCGCAGTTCGCCGAGTTCCGGGCTGAGCGCCAGCGGCACCAGTGTCGTCACCATGGTGAGAAAGACCACCGGCTGCGCGATCTGTTCCCAGCGGCGGAACGCGAGCACGAGGTCGCCGCGGTAAATGAGCACCATGACTTGTGCGATGGATGTCTGCATCAGGCTAGTTCCACGCAAATCGCGGCGTGGCGTGGTATCGCCGGCGGCTGGTGCGCGGCCATTATGACAGCGCCGCCCCCGTCGACATGCCCGGCGATGACATCGGACAAGAGCAGGACGCCGACATGGTCCAGATTCGTGAATGGCTCATCCAGGATCCACAGCGTGGCGGCGGTCAGCATCACACGGGCCATTCCGAGCCTGCGGCGCTGGCCGGCCGAGAGTACCCGCGCAAACAGGTCGCGGCAGCTGGCGAGACCGACGCGCGCAAGCACATCGTTGATCTCAGCTGCAGTGACGGTGCGCCTCAGTCCGACTTCGTGGGCAAGATTCTCGCGCGCCGTGAAGTCCGCCTTGAGCGCATCGCTGTGAGCCAGGTAGCAGAGCACGGCCGAGTAGGCCGCGAAATTGGAGGCGATGGGTCGACCCTGCCAGCTGACGCTGCCGAGCTCCGGCGTCAGCAGTCCGGCGAGCACGCGCAGCAGCGTGGTCTTGCCGGCGCCATTCGAGCCCGAGATGTGCACGACCTGCCCCGCCGCCACGTCCATGGACACGCCGCGCAGCACATGCCGGTCGCCGCGCCAGACCTGGATCTGACGCGCAGAAAGTCCTGATAAATTAGAAGCTTGCAATCGAATTGTTCGCCTGACCTTAGGACGCCGCGCACTATATCAGAATGCCCGGGAGCGCCACTCTGGGATTCGTCGCAATTGAGAGTCGGCGCTCGTTCAGCCGGGTGTGTGGTCATTCACAGATTCCGTGGACGGCCGACCGGGCAGGTATCAGCGTACGACTAGCACCGGAATCTTCGTGCGCGCGAGCACCTTCTGCGTTTCGCTGCCGAGCAGCAATCGGTTGAATGCATCACTGACGCGGGTCAATCGGCCGTGAGGGTGGCCCGGCATTCGCCGCGCTTGTCGAATTCAGCCGGCCCCCTTGCGTGCTAGCATTCGGTCGCTTTCGAAAATAGGAAAGCCAATGGATGCCGCGCGGGTTGCGCATGCGTGTGCGGCCCTGTCTCTGATTTCACTCGGCGCGATGGCTGGCCCAGCACCGCCGACCGAGCCAGGCGGAAGGCA
This sequence comes from Steroidobacteraceae bacterium, assembly GCA_049298915.1. Classification (GTDB taxonomy): domain Bacteria; phylum Pseudomonadota; class Gammaproteobacteria; order Steroidobacterales; family Steroidobacteraceae; genus SCUD01. The sequence goes on from JBAQWM010000390.1 coordinate 6,623, forward strand.
GGAATCCGCGTCCGGGGATGCCGCAATCGAAGCAGTACTGGTCACGGGCCAAAGGCGACGGCAGATCTTTGACCAGCGCCTCAGCACCTTCGTCTCTGCGATCACGACCCGATCCCACACCGAGTCGCTGGCACGATGGCAGGTTTCGATCTGTCCATGGGTTGCAGGTGCGGCGCAGGACCTCAACGAGTACATCCAGGGTCGCGTGTGGCAGGTCGCGAAATATGCGGGCGCTCCATTGGCTGCGCTCGACTGCTCACCGAACCTCGTCATTGTCCTGACTCCGGAACCAGAACTGCTGCTGCGGGGCTGGTGGCATGAGAACCCCAGGATGTTCAACTGGGATCGGGGGATCGGCGGCATCAATCGATTCATTCAATCGGAAGAGACGGTACGCGTTTGGTACAACGCATGTCCCATTTCACCGGTCTGGGCGAAATCATTCAGCAATCGAAAGGTCCCGCCCTGCTACACCGGTACTCTAGGTTCGAAACTGACCTGGGAATCCGTCAGAGCAATCTATTCAGTCATTGTAGTCGTCGACACCGGGCGCATCGAGGGCCTGACCGTCGGGCAGCTCGCAGATTTTATCGCCATGATCAGTCTCGTTCAGGT
>JBAQWM010000391.1:0-5827 GCA_049298915.1 Steroidobacteraceae bacterium
TCACCACCATGCTTCTCAGCCATCACCTTGGTCAACGCCGCCGTCAGCGTCGTCTTCCCATGATCCACATGCCCAATCGTCCCCACATTCACATGCGGCTTCGACCGTACGAATTTTTCCTTAGCCATGGCGTGGTTCCCTCAGGATGCCTTCTTCATGACCGCCTCGGCGACGTTGTTCGGCACCTCGACGTACTTCTTGAATTCCATCGTGAATGTCGCGCGTCCCTGACTCATCGAGCGGACGGTGGTCGCATAGCCGAACATTTCGGCCAGCGGCACTTCGGCAGTCACGACCTTGCCCGACGGCGACTCGTCCATGCCGGTGATCTGGCCGCGGCGGCGATTCAGGTCGCCGATCACGTCACCGGAATATTCCTCCGGCGTCACGACCTCGACATTCATGATCGGCTCGAGCAGCACCGGCTTCGCCTTTGCGAAGCCCTCCTTGAAGGCCATGCTGCCGGCGATCTTGAAGGCCATTTCGTTCGAGTCGACGTCGTGGTACGAGCCATCGGTGATCGCGACGCGTACATCGACGATCGGGAACCCGGCGATGACACCCGACAACAGCGCTTCCTTGACGCCTTTGTCGACGGCCGGGATGTACTCGCGTGGCACCGTTCCGCCGACTACTTCATTGACGAACTCGTAGCCCTTGCCTTCCTCCAGCGGCTCCAGGCGCAGCCAGACATGCCCGTACTGGCCGCGGCCGCCGGTCTGGCGCACGAACTTGCCTTCCTGCTCGACGGTCCTGCGGATCGTCTCGCGGTATGCGACCTGCGGCTTGCCGACGCTGGCTTCGACCTTGAACTCGCGTTTCATGCGATCCACGATGATCTCGAGATGCAGCTCGCCCATGCCGGAGATGATGGTCTGGCCGGACTCGGGGTCGCTGGCGACCCGGAATGACGGGTCTTCCTTGGCGAGACGCTGCAGCGCGATGCCCATCTTCTCCTGGTCGGCCTTGGTCTTCGGCTCGACCGCCACCGAGATCACGGGCTCCGGGAATTCCATCTTCTCGAGGACGACGATGTCATCGGGGTCCGACAGCGTGTCGCCGGTCGTCACGTCCTTGAGGCCCACCGCCGCCGCGATATCGCCGGCGCGGACTACCTTGATCTCCTCGCGGTCGCTGGCGTGCATCTGCAGCAGGCGGCCGATGCGCTCCTTGCGGCTGCGATTCGGCACGTACACCTGGTCGCCGGAATTCAGCGTGCCGGAATAGACGCGGAAAAAGGTCAGATTGCCGACAAACGGGTCATTCAGGATCTTGAACGCGAGCGCGGAGAATGGCGCGTCATCGGCGGGCGCACGGGTGATGTCTTCGCCGTCCTCGGTCTGGCCAGGCACATCCGGCACCTCGACTGGCGACGGCATGTACTCGATGACCGCGTCCAGGACCGCCTGTACGCCCTTGTTCTTGAATGCGGAGCCGCAGGTCACGATGCAGATCTCGTTGCGGATCGCGCGCGCGCGCAGGCCCTGGCGGATTTCATCGACCGTCAGCGGCGCCCCTTCGAGGTACTTGTGCAGCAATTCCTCGTTGCCCTCGGCCGCGGCCTCGACCAGCTTCAGGCGATACTCGTCGCACTGCTGCTTCATGTCCTCGGGGATTTCCCGGTACTCGAAGCGCATGCCCTGGGTTTCCTCGTCCCACCAGATCGCCTTCATCCGCACCAGATCCACGATCCCCGCGAAATTCTCCTCGGCGCCGATCGGCAGCTGCACCACTACCGGATTGCCTTTCAGCCGCGTGCGGATCTGCTCGACGCAGCGCAGGAAATTGGCGCCCGCGCGGTCCATCTTGTTGACGAAGGCGATGCGCGGCACGCGATACTTGTTCATCTGCCGCCAGACCGTTTCGGACTGCGGCTGCACGCCCGACACCGCGCAATAGACCGCAACCGCCGAGTCGAGCACCCTGAGCGAGCGCTCGACCTCGATCGTGAAATCCACATGGCCGGGCGTGTCGATGATGTTGATCCGGTGCTCGGGGAAATGGTTGTCCATCCCCTTCCAGAAGCAGGTGGTCGCCGCAGCGGTGATCGTGATGCCGCGTTCCTGTTCCTGCTCCATGTAGTCCATGACGGCCGCGCCGTCATGCACTTCACCGATCTTGTGGGATACACCCGTGTAGAACAGCACGCGCTCGGTCGTCGTCGTCTTTCCGGCGTCGATGTGCGCGGAAATGCCGATATTCCGGTAGCGCTCGATCGGTGTAATGCGCGGCATCGTGGCGCCCTACCAGCGGTAATGCGCAAACGCCTTGTTGGCGTCCGCCATCCGGTGCGTGTCTTCGCGCTTGCGCACGGCGGTTCCGCGATTCTCCGCGGCGTCCATCAGCTCGTGCGCCAGCCGGTGGGCCATCGATTTCTCGCTGCGCGCGCGCGCCGCCTCGATCAGCCAGCGCATGGCCAGTGTCTGGCGCCGCGTCGGCCGGACTTCGACCGGGACCTGGTAGGTCGCGCCGCCGACGCGCCGTGACTTGACCTCGACCGCCGGCTTGACGTTTTCGAGCGCGGTGGACAGCAGTTCGAGCGCCGCCTCGCCCTGGCGGCCGGTCTTCTCGGAAATCCGGTCAATGGCACCGTACATGATCTTCTCCGCGGCGGATTTCTTTCCGGCCTCCATGACCATGTTCATGAACTTGGCCAGCATCTGGCTGCCGAACTTCGGGTCCGGGAGCACGACGCGGGTCGGTGCTGATGTGCGACGGGACATGGACGCTTCCCCTGTGCCTTATTTCTTGGGCCGCTTGGCGCCGTACTTCGAGCGGCCCTGCTTGCGGTCGTTGACGCCGGCGCAATCGAGCGTGCCGCGGACCGTATGGTAGCGGACACCCGGCAGGTCCTTGACGCGGCCGCCGCGGATCAGCACCACTGAGTGCTCCTGCAGATTGTGGCCCTCACCGCCGATATAGCTCGTGACCTCGTAGCCATTGGTCAGACGCACGCGGCAGACCTTGCGCAGCGCCGAGTTCGGCTTCTTGGGCGTCGTCGTATAGACGCGCGTGCACACCCCGCGTCGCTGCGGCGAGCGCTGCAGCGCCGGCACCTTGGACTTGTAGGTCGCCGCCACGCGGCCGCCGCTGATCAACTGGTTTGTCGTTGCCATAACACTCGTCAACCCTTGACGCCGGTGGGATTACCGGGCGCATGAAACGCCGGGCCGCCCTGTGGCGGCCCGGACACATATGTTCTGTCTCAACGCCCCACCCGTATACCGGGGCGGGGGCCGAAAGGCCCGCGATTGTAGTAACCGGGCCTCCGGGGCGTCAAGCCGGATTCCGGTCCCCCCGCAGTGGGCCGGTCCGGCAAGACCCTGTTTTTACTCCGTAACCGTCTCCGGCACCGCTGGTTCCTCGGTCGCAGTCTCGGCGCCGCTGTCCATGAATCCGCGGTGTTCCTCGCCGCGCCCCTGGCGCCGCTGGGCATGGAAGGAGAAGCCGGTGCCAGCCGGGATCAAGCGGCCGACGATGACATTCTCCTTCAGCCCGCGCAGGTCGTCCTTGATGCCGCGGACGGCCGCGTCGGTCAGGACCCGGGTCGTCTCCTGGAATGACGCCGCCGAAATGAACGAATCGGTCTGCAGCGAGGCCTTGGTGATACCGAGCAGCATCGGCTCGTAACCCGCCTGCTGCTTGCCTTCGCCGCCGATACGGTCATTGAGCTCCAGGATCCGGGCGCGTTCAAGCTGCTCGCCGCGCAGCAGCGTGGAATCGCCGGTCTCCCTGACCTCCACCTTGCGCAGCATCTGCCGCACGATCACCTCGATGTGCTTGTCGTTGATCTTGACGCCCTGCAGCCGATAGACGTCCTGGATCTCGCGGGTCAGGTAATTGGCGAGCGCCGCAACCCCCTGCAGCCGCAGGATGTCGTGCGGGTTCGGCTCGCCGTCGGCGATGACTTCGCCGCGCTCCACGTGCTCGCCCTCGAACACATTGAGCTGGCGCCACTTCGGAATCAGTTCCTCGTAGCGCTCGCTGTTCTCGCCGGTGATCACCAGGCGCCGCTTGCCCTTCGTCTCGCGGCCGAAACTGACCGTGCCGGTCACCTCGGCGAGGATGGCCGGTTCCTTCGGCTTGCGCGCCTCGAACAGGTCCGCGACGCGCGGCAGGCCGCCAGTGATGTCGCGCGTCTTCGACGACTCCTGCGGAATGCGGGCGATGACGTCGCCGACCGAAACCTTGGCGCCGTCTTCGAGCGAAATCAGCGCGCCCGGCGGCAATGTATAGACCGCCGGAATGTCGGCACTGGCGAATGTGACTTCCTTGCCCTTGGCATTGACGAGTTTGATGACCGGCCGCAGGTCCTTGCCGGCGGTGCCGCGCTGCTTCGGATCGAGCACCTCGACGCTGGTGAGGCCCGTCACTTCGTCGACCTGCGACTGCACCGTGACGCCGTCCACGAAGTCGATGAACTTGATGAAGCCGGCGACTTCGGTGACGACCGGGTGGGTATGCGGATCCCAGTTCGCGACGATCTGGCCCGGCGCCACCGCGCTGCCTTCGTCGGCAACGATCATGGCCCCGTACGGGATCTTGTAGCGTTCGCGCTCGCGGCCGAATTCGTCGATGACGCCGATCTCGCCCGAGCGCGAGGTCGTCACATAGTGGCCCTTTTCATGGCGCACCGATTTCACATTGTGGAACCTGAGCGTGCCCTTGCCCTTGATCTCGACCAGCGAAATCGCCGCTGCTCGCGAGGCCGCGCCGCCGATGTGGAAAGTGCGCATCGTCAGCTGCGTGCCCGGCTCGCCGATGGACTGTGCCGCGATGACGCCGACGGCTTCGCCAATGCTGATCAGCTTGCCGCGCGCGAGATCGCGCCCGTAGCACATCGCGCAGACGCCGTAGCGGACCTCGCAGGTGATCGGCGAGCGCACCTTCAGCGAGTCAACACCGTGATTCTCCAGCTGCTGCACCCAATGCTCGTCCAGCAGGGTCGCCGCAGGTGTCAGCACCTCGTCGGTGCCCGGCAGCTCCACATCGGTCGCGGTCACGCGGCCGAGTACGCGCTCGCCCAGGCCCTCGACCACATCGCCACCCTCGACGATCGGCGTCACGTCCAGGCCCCTGGTCGTGCCGCAGTCGTGCTGGGTGACCACCAGGTCCTGCGCGACGTCGACCAGACGGCGGGTCAGGTATCCCGAGTTCGCCGTCTTCAGGGCAGTATCCGCCAGGCCCTTGCGGGCGCCGTGCGTCGAGATGAAGTACTGCAGCACGTTCAGGCCTTCACGGAAATTCGCCGTGATCGGCGTTTCGATGATCGAACCGTCGGGCTTCGCCATCAGGCCGCGCATGCCGGCCAGCTGGCGGATCTGCGCCGCGGAACCGCGCGCGCCCGAATCGGCCATCATGAATATCGAATTGAACGAGCCCTGCTGGACCTTCCTGCCCTTGCGATCGGTTCCTTCCTCGTAGCGCAGCTGGTCCATCATCGCCTTGCCGATCTGGTCGTTGGTACGCGACCAGATGTCGACTACCTTGTTGTAGCGCTCGCCATTGGTCACCAGGCCGGACTCGTACTGGTCCTGGATCTCCTTGACCTCGCGCTCCGCGGAGCCGAGGATCTTGGTCTTCTGCGGCGGCACCATCATGTCGTCCACGCCGATCGACACGGCGGCGCGGGTTGCATACGAGAATCCCGTGTACATCAGGCGATCGGCGAATATCACCGTCTCCTTCAGCCCGAGCGCCCGGTAGCAGGAATTGATCACCGCCGATACGCGCTTCTTGGTCATGTCCTGGTTGACCAGGTCGAATGACAGCCCTTTTGGCAGCAGTTCGGAAAGCAGCGCGCGCCCGACCGTGGTCCGCACCAGCC
>JBAQWM010000392.1:0-1830 GCA_049298915.1 Steroidobacteraceae bacterium
GCGCATGCGGCATCCACCGCGCCCCGCGCGATGCCGGCCAGCCAGTCGATCTGCTCCGGCTCGATGACATAGGGCGGCATCAGGTAGATCACGTTGCCGAGCGGACGCAGCAATGCGCCCTGCGACAGCGCGTACTGGTAGGCCTTGAGGCCGCGCCGCTCGCGCCAGTCGAATCGCTCGCCGCTCGTCCTGTCCTTCACCGTCTCGATCGCGAGGATCATGCCGGTCTGGCGTACTTCGGCGACATGCGGGTGATCAGCGAGCGCCGCGGTCGCCGCCGTCATGCGCGCCGCGAGCGCGCGATTGCGCTCGATCACCTGGTCCTCGGCGAATATCGAAAGCGTCGCGAGCGCCGCGGCGCAGGCGAGCGGATTCCCGGTGTAGCTGTGCGAGTGCAGGAATGCATTCAGGCGCAGGTAATCGTCATAGAAAGTCTGGTACACGTCTTCGGTGGTCACGACCACCGACAGCGGCAGGTATCCGCCGGTCAGGCCCTTGGACAGGCAGATGAAATCGGGCCGGATGCCCGCCTGTTCGCAGGCGAACATCGTGCCGCTGCGCCCGAAGCCGACCGCGATCTCATCCGCGATCAGGAGCACGCCGTGACGGTCGCAGGCCTCGCGCAGCAGCGACAGATACACCGGGTGGTACATGCGCATCGAACCCGCGCACTGCACCAGCGGCTCGACGATCACCGCCGCAACTTCGTCGGCATGCCTGGCGAGCGCCTGCTCCATGGCGGCGAACATGCGCCGACTGTGCGATTCCCAGTCCGATCCGGGTTCGCGCAGGTGGCAGTCGGGCGATGGCACGGTGATGACGTCCATCAGCAGCGGCTGGTACACCTTCTTGTAGAGCTCGACGTCGCCGACCGCGAGCGCGCCAAGCGTCTCGCCGTGATAGCTGTTGGAAAGCGTGATGAACCGGCGCTTGCCCGGTTTTCCGCAGTTCTGCCAGTAGTGGAAACTCATCTTGAGCGCGACTTCGACTGCGGCCGAGCCATTGTCGGCGTAGAAGCAGCGCCTGAGCCCGGCAGGCAGCAGCTTGACGAGGGCTTCGGAGAGTTCCAGCACCGGCTGGTGCGTGAAGCCCGCCAGCATCACATGCTCGAGCCGCTCGAGCTGTTCGCGCACGGCAGAGTTGATGCGTGGATTTGCGTGGCCGAACAGGTTGACCCACCAGGAACTGATGCCGTCGAGATAGCGATTGCCGTCGAAGTCGTAAAGCCAGACGCCGGAGCCGCGCGCAATCGGGATCATCGGCAGTCGCTCGTGGTCCTTCATCTGCGTGCAGGGATGCCAGACCACCGCGAGGTCGCGGGCGGCGATTGCCGTGTTCCGGTCAGGCTTGCTCATCTGGCGCATCTGCAAATGGTATCAGCGCCATGCGCGGGGATATCGGATCACGGTAAGCTGTCGGTATGCGCACCCCGGAACCGGCAATCGCCGGTTCGATGAGCATCGATCTTCCGGTCGGCTGGCTGTCGGATGTCCGGCGCCTGCCGTCGCCGCATTGCGATCCGCGGCCGGCGGGCTCGGAACCGGAACTGGTCGTCATCCACGGCATCAGCCTGCCGCCCGGCCGCTACGGCGGTCCCTGGATCGATCGGCTGTTCACAAACACGCTGCCGGCCGCAGCGGATCCCTACTTCGCGACCATCCAGCACCTGCGGGTTTCGTCCCACGTGCTGATCGCGCGCGACGGCGCGCTCACCCAGTACGTGCCATTCAGCAAGCGTGCCTGGCATGCGGGAGAATCGAGCTGGTGCGGACGCGAAGCCTGCAATGATTTTTCGATCGGCATCGAGCTGGAAGGCACGGACGAGGAGCC
>JBAQWM010000393.1:0-2653 GCA_049298915.1 Steroidobacteraceae bacterium
ATCGCGGTCTGCGCCGACCGGCGCGCCGGGCTTGCCGCGGGCATCGTGTAGAGGCGGTCCTTCAGGATGTCGAGCCAGAATGACCCCAGTTCGATCACGCAGAAGCCGTGCACCTTCTGGTAGACAAGGTGAAAGTCGTAGGCGCGATAGTCCTTCACGACCTCCGCCTGCAGCGCCCCCGCGCGCGCCAGCATCCAGCGATCGATCTCCAGCATGCGCTCGACGGGCAATGCGTCGCGCCCTGGATCGAAGCCGGCGAGATTGCCGAGCAGGAATCGCAGGGTATTGCGGATGCGCCGGTAACTGTCCGACATCCGCTTCAGGATCTCGTCGGAGACGCTTATTTCCGAGCTGTAGTCCGTCGCCGCGACCCACAGTCGCAGCACGTCCGCCCCGAGCGTATTCATGACTTTCTGGGGCGCGACCACATTGCCGAGCGATTTCGACATCTTGCGGCCCTTGTCGTCCACGGCGAAGCCGTGCGTGACGACCTGGCGGTAGGGCGGCACGCCGCGCCCGGCCACGGACGCCAGCAAGGAACTGTGAAACCAGCCGCGATGCTGGTCGGACCCCTCGAGATAGACATCCACCGGGAATGGCACGACATCCGGGCGCAGCGCCGGCAGGCAATGGTGCACCACGCCCGAATCGAGCCACACGTCCATGACGTCCTCGCATTTCTCGTAGATCAGCGATTCGTCGCCGAGCAGCTGGCGCGGATTCAGCGCGAACCAGGCCTCGATCCCCCCGTCCTCGACCAGCTTCGCAACGCGCTCCAGCAGTTCCGGCGTCTGCGGGTGCGGTTCGCCGGTTTCCTTGTGCACGAACATCGCGAGCGGCACGCCCCAGGCGCGCTGACGCGAGATGCACCAGTCCGGGCGTGTCTCGATCATGCTGCGGATGCGCTGTTCGCCCCAGTCCGGCACCCATTTGACGGTGCGGATTCCCGCCAGCGCGTCGCGCCGCAGTCCCTCCTTCTCCATGCTCAGAAACCATTGCGGTGTCGCGCGGAATATCACCGGCGTCTTGTGGCGCCAGCAATGCGGATAGCTGTGCCGGAAGGGTTCGTGGTGGATCAGCCGCCCGGCGCCCTGCAGCGTGTCGATGATCGCTGCATTGGCGTCGAATACCGACTGTCCCTCGAACAGCGGCGTGCCGCCGACAAATCGTCCATCGGGGCCGACCGGGTTGTCGATGGGCAGGCCGTAATGGCGGCCCATCTCGTAGTCGTCGGCGCCGTGGCCAGGCGCCGTGTGCACGGCCCCGGTGCCGGTCTCGAGCGTGACGTGACCGCCGAGGATTACGGGGACTTCGCGTTCGTAGAACGGGTGCTCCAGCCGCAGGCCCTCGAGTGCCGCACCCTTGGCCGTTCCGATCACGCGGCTCGCGGTCGCGCCGATGCGCTTCGCCACCGCTTCGGCCAGCGCCTCGGCAATCACCACCCGCTCGGTGCCGGACTCCCTTTCGAACTCGACCAGTACATAGTCGAATGTCGGATGCAGGCACACGGCCTGGTTCGCCGGCAGCGTCCACGGCGTCGTGGTCCAGATGGCAACCGACGCGTCGGAGAGATCCTGGCCCGTCAGCTTGAACCGGCGTGCCGCGTCCAGCGCGTCCACGATCGGAAAACGCACGTCCACGGATGGTGATATCCGCTCCTCGTACTCGACTTCGGCCTCGGCGAGCGACGAGCGGCAGTCGAGGCACCAGTGCACCGGCTTGAAACCGCGCACCAGATGGCCGCGGCGGATGATGGCGGCGAAGGCGCGCAGTTGCTCCGCCTCGTAGCGTGCGGCCATCGTCAGGTATGGATTGTTCCAGTCGCCGATCACGCCGAGCCGCTGAAAATCCGCGCGCTGTGCCTCCACCTGGCTGGCGGCGTACTCCCGACAGGCCTTGCGAAAGGCATTGGCATCGAGCTTGTCGCCAACGCGGCCGTGCTTCTTCTCCACCTGCTGCTCGATCGGCAGTCCGTGGCAGTCCCAGCCGGGCACATAAGGCGAATCCCGGCCGTCGAGCGAATTCGACTTGACGACGATGTCCTTCAGGATCTTGTTGACGGCGTGACCGATGTGGATGACGCCATTGGCATAGGGCGGCCCGTCCAGCAGCACGAATTTCGGGCGCCCGGCGAATTTCTCGCGCTGCTTCCCATAGATGTCGCCGCGCTGCCAGGCTTCGACAATTTGCGGCTCGCGACGGGCGAGGTCCGCTTTCATCGGAAAGTCGGTACGGGGCAGGTTGATGGTCTGCTTGTAGTCCAACGGCCGTTCCTCAGTGTCCCAGCAGCGCCCGCGCCTGCAGCGCATCGCGGTGCATCTGCAGTCGCATCGACTCGAGATCGGGGAAATGCACTTCATCGCGCAGGCGCGCGACGAAGTCCACCGCCAGGCGTCGTCCATACAGGTCGCCGTCGAAATCGAACAGATGCACTTCGAGCAGCCGTTCGCCCCCGCCCAGCGTCGGGCGCGTACCGACCGAGGCGACCGCCGGCCGCATGCCCGGCCCGGCTCCGGAAACGCGCACCGCGAAGATGCCGTCCAGCGGCGAAACCAGCCGGTGCAGGCGGATATTCGCGGTCGGGAACCCGAGCGCCGTGCCCAGACGCTCACCGGGCATCACGCGGCCGCTGATACGGTAATCGCGACCGAGC
>JBAQWM010000394.1:0-5119 GCA_049298915.1 Steroidobacteraceae bacterium
GTGCTGGAGCCGGATGCACCAGGCCCGACCTGACTCCCGCAATGGGTCATTTCCGGGTGCCCGCGGGACTCTTCCATTCGCTGTGCTCGCGGATCAATCCTTCCTGCGCCACGCTCGCTACCAGCGCGCCGTCGCGCGTGTAGATCGCGCCGCGGCCAAAACCCCGCGCCCCCGACGCACTTGGGCTGTCGATCACGTACAGCAGCCATTCGTCAACCTGGACATCGCGGTGAAACCAGATCGCGTGATCGATACTCGCCATCTGCAATTTCAGGAACGAGATGCCGTGCGGCAGTGTCGCGGTCTCGAGCAGGTGGTAATCGGATACATAAGCGAGCAGGCAGCGCTGCAGCGGCTGATCGTCCGGCACCCGATCGATCATCCGGAACCAGACCTGCTTCGCAGCCCCAGCCTTGACCGGCGCGATGTAATTGGGCGGATTCACCGGCCGGAATTCGAATGGCCGCTGGCGCTGGAAGAAGCATCGCACTTTCTCCGGCACCTGCTCGAGCATCTCGGCATTGATTTCGCCGAGATCGCGCAATTGCTCCGGCGGTGGCGCGGCCGGCGCCGGCGCCTGATGATCCAGACCGGACTCGCGGATCTGGAATGAAGCCGACATCGTCAGGATCGGCTGCCCGTGCTGGATCGCGACGATGCGGCGGCTGGTGAAGCTGCCGCCATCGCGGCTGCGGTCCACCTCGAACACGATCGGGGCGTTGACATCGCCGCGACGGAGGAAATAAGCGTGCAGAGAATGCACCAGGCGCCCGTCCACGGTCCGCGAAGCAGCCACCAGTGCCTGCCCGAGCACCTGGCCACCGAATACCTGCGGTGCGCCGATATCACGGCTCTGGCCGCGAAACAGGTTGTCCTCGAGCCGCTCGAGATCGAGCAGGGTCAGCAGATCAGCCAGACGCCGGTCCACGCTGGTGCCCGTCAGTCCGGCGGTGCGACGCCCAGACGCTGTCGCATGATCGGGCTCGTCGTCGTGTACTGCAGAAACTGGCGCTTCTCCGGATAGACATGATGCTGAACGCCGAATGAAGCGAGCGCGGCTTCGTGGAAACCCGACAGGATCAGTTTTTTCTTCCCAGGGTAGTTGTTGATGTCACCGATCGCGAAGATGCCGGGCACGCTGGTCTGGAACTTCTCGGTGTCGACGTGGATCGATTTCTTTTCGAGTGCCAGTCCCCAGTTCGCGACCGGGCCGAGCTTCGGATGCAGCCCGAAGAATGCCAGCAGCTGCTCGCAGGCGACATCGGTCTCCTTCCGGTCCGGACCCGACACCCTTGCACCGACCAGGCGGTCCCCGGCGATGAGGAACTCGCCGATCGTGCCTTCAAGATGGCGCAGGCGGCCGCTTGCCGCGAATTCCCGCATGCGGGCAACGCTCGCGGGTTGCGCGCGAAATTCGGCCCGGCGGTGGACCAGAGTGAGCGATCGAGCCTTGCCGCAGAATTCAAGCGTCCAGTCGAGAGCGCTGTCGCCACCGCCGGCGATCAGGAGGTCGCAACCGTGGAAATCCGCGGCATTACGCACTCGATAGTGGATCTGTGTTCCCTCGAAGCGCGCCGCCTCCGGCACCATCAACCTGCGCGGCTGGAACGATCCGAGTCCGGCCGCGATGATGACAGCGCCGGCATCGAAGCGCGTGCCGGCGCTGGTCAGTATGTCGAATCGACCGTCGTCGCGCCGCGCAAGCTCCGCGACTTCCTGGCCGAGGTGAAAACCTGCGTTGAAGGGCTTGATCTGCTCGAGCAACCGGTCAACAAGCTCCTGTGCCCCGCAGACCGGCAGTGCCGGGATGTCATAGATCGGCTTGTCCGGGTAGAGCTCGGTGCACTGCCCGCCCGGATGCGAAAGCGTGTCCACGACCTGGCATTTCATGCCGAGCAGCCCGAGCTCGAAAACCGCGAACAGACCCACCGGACCCGCGCCGACAATGACGCATTCGGTGCTGATGACATCCGGGTTCCGGTCCTGGCTCACTGATATTCCTCGGACGCAGTCTGCCGCGTCGTCGCATCAAGGGCCGGCATTCTAGCCGATGATAGGCTTGCACCCCATGGCTCATGGGGATCGACAGCGCCCGACACTGCCGGCGATGCGAATCGGCGCCGACGGCGGCCGCCAAATCGACATGCGCGCAATCGCGGCTCTCGCCCTTCCACTGGTGCTGAACAGCACGGTCCAGGCGGTCCTGAACCTGACCGACACCTGGTTCATCGGCCGGATTTCGACGACCGCCACCGCGGCGATCGCGGCGGTCCATTGGCTGGCACTGCTCGCACTGTTCCTGATTGGCGGCGTCGCAATGGGCGTCCAGACCCTCGTCGCGCAGGCGTACGGGGCGGGCCGTTACCGCCGCAGCAGCCAGATCGTCTGGATGGGGCTCTGGGCCGCAGTACTCACGATTCCTGCATTTGCCCTGGCCATCGCAGTCGCCCCGGGCATATTCGGCGCGTTCGGACTGCCGGTCGCCGTGAAGGCGCTCGCACTCGAATACTGGGGCCCCCGCATGATTGGAGGGCCGCTGGCGGCCGCCCTGTGGGCCGCGGTCGCGTACTTCAACGGCGTCGGGCAAACCCGCATACCGCTCGCGATCGGACTGGTCGTCACCATCGCAAATGTCGCGCTGAATGAACTGCTCATTTTCCGCCTCGGCTACGGCGTCGCCGGAGCTGCCTGGGCAACGACCCTGGCGGAGCTCATCGGTACCGTCCTCGCGATACTGATGATCCTGCGCCTGAAACCGCAGCAATTCCGTGCGCGCCTGACCTGGCGTCCGCGGGCCGGCCGTATCGTCGCGCTGGCTGGACTCGGGCTGCCGATGGCGATGACCGCTTCCGCGGATATCGGCGCCGCCGCCGTATTTCAGCTGATGCAGGTCCGTATGAGCGTCGTGGACGGCGCGGCGACGCAGATTGTCACCATTCTCACATCGCTGGCGTACATGCCGGGAATCGGTCTGGCGCTCGCGGGTACTACGCTGGTCGGCCAGGCGATCGGCGCAGGCGACCGTGCCTGGGCCGCGTGCCTCGGCAACCGCGTGATCACGGTCGTCGCCTGCTTCATGGGCGGCATCGGCGTCGTCATCGCGCTTGCCGGCGGCTGGCTGGTGCCCTTGTTCATCAATGCAGCCGATCCGCATGCCGGCGAAGTGACTGCTCTCTGCTCCACGCTGCTGTGGATAGCGGCCGCCTACCAGTTCTTTGACGGCGTCAATTTCGCGAGCGCATTCTGCCTGCGCGGAGCTGGCGACGCGCGCGTTCCGGCGCTCATCGTATTTTTCTGCGCGACACTGCTATTCCTGCCGCTGACGCATCTGCTGACGTTTTCCCCGGGTCGCGGCTGGATCGAAAATGCGCCCGGCTTCGGCCTGGGCGCGGTTGGCGGCTGGTCTGCACTGCTCTTCTACGTTCTGGCGATCGGCGTCGCGCTCTGGCTGCGCTGGCGAAACGGCGCCTGGCGCAATATCCGCCTGTGATGGCACGGTGTCAGTCGTAATCGCGGACCACGCGGAAACCGAGGTCGGACTGCCTGTGCCCCGTTGGTTCGGAATCACGTGAGGGCGCGCGTGCGTCGCGTGGACGGCTCGCCCACGATCCACCGCGCACGCCTTTCTGTTCGCAGCCGCCCTGCCAGATCCAGGCGCGCCCGTCCTCGGGTCGCCCGGCATAGCTCGCCGTATAACAGTCCATGACCCATTCGCGCACATTACCGATGATGTCGAAAGCGCCGAAAGCATTCGGCCGGTATTGCCCTACGGGTGCCAGCGCAGCGAAGCTGTCGCTGCAGCGTGCATTGGGCCAGGGGAAATGAAAGGCATCAACGGCGGAAGTGTCATAGACATTTGCGAAATCGCAGGCCAGGGACATTATCGCGTGCTCGCTGGAGTCATGTTCGCCCCAGAATCGCGGGAACGAGGTGCCGCCCCGCGCCACGTATTCCCATTCCGCTTCCGACGGCAGGCGATAGCGCCTGCCGCTCATCACTGACAGCCATTCTGCATAGGCTCGGCCGTCATCCCAGTTGACGCAGACCACTGGTTCCGTGTCCTGAGGTGGCAACGCAAATCCCGGGTCACGCCAGCTGCGATTCTGGTCGTATACCCATTGGCCGCCGAACCAGACGCGGCAGCCGGGTGCCGGCTCCGCGCCGGTCGTCTCGACGTAGCGGCGGAATTCGCCGACCGTTGTCTCGCGGCGTGAAACATGGAATGGCCGGGTGAAGGAAACTGCGACCGCCGGCGACTCGCCGGTGGTCGTATCGAACTCGACGGCGTCTGGCGCCGACCCCATCAGAAATCTTCCCGGCGGCACGAGCGCCAGTTCCGGACACAGCGGGCAGTCCGCAGACGCTGGCGCTGGCGCGCGCCCGGTCTGCTGCGCCAGTGCAAAGCCTGCAATCATCATCAGCGCAGCAGCAAATAGCCGGCGCATCAGTGCTCCTCGGCGCGCGCGGCGCGTTGATCGAGGTCCCTGGCAATCCGGAAGCCGGCGTTATCAGTGTGATCTCCTTCCGACACCGCGACACGGTGCGCGCTGCGATTGCCCGCGGGTAGCGTCAGCCAGCTGCCCCCGCGCTGGATGCGGTGCTTGCAGCCCCCCAGCCATTCCCAGGCGCTCGCATCACGCGGCCGGCCGACATAACTGCCGGTCGCACAATCCAGCACCCATTCCTGAACGTTACCGATCATGTCGTGCAGCTTGAATGCGTTCGCCTGCATCAGACCGACCCGTGCAAGGTCGGCAAAGCCGTCCCGGCAACCCGCAGGCTGCCAGCCGAGGCGATACGCGGAATCTGCCGTCACGTCGTAGGTATTGGCGAATTCGCAGCCGTCTTCCGCCGCATCTCCCCACGGGTATGGCGTCGTCGTGCCGGCGCGCGCCGCATATTCCCATTCCGCCTCGGAAGGCAACCGGTAGCGCTGCCCGGTTTCACTCGCGAGCCACTCGGCGTAGGCGCGCGCATCCGCAAAACTCACGCAAGTCACCGGATGCTCTTCCGTCGGGGTGGCCGGTGTCGCCGGATCCCGCCAGCCGCGTCGCGCATCGTAGTGGAATCGCGACAGCGTGGGATCCCAGTTGCGGCAACCGGGCCTCGGTTCATAGCC
>JBAQWM010000395.1:0-2143 GCA_049298915.1 Steroidobacteraceae bacterium
GTCGTGGCTCGCGAGCCGCGCGGCGATTCCCTCCAGGATCTGCCAGTCGTGACGCGCATCCGGCGCCGGATCAAAAAGGGGCAGCGAGTACTTCACGGTGTTGCGTATTGCAAGCATGTGAAAGACAAGGTCGTAATGATCGCGCTCGAGAGCGAATGTCGGCGGCAGGATGATGCTGGCATGGCGGGTCGTCTCGTTGATGTAGAAATCGACCGAAGCCATGAAGTCGAGGTTGCCGAGCGCCCGCTCGAGGCGCGCGCCATTCGGTGTCGACAGCACCGGATTGCCAGCCGAGGTGACGAGGGCGCGGACCTGGCCCTGGCCCGGCGTGTCCATTTCCTCTGCCAGCGCCGCAACCGGGAATTCGCCGCTGAACTCCGGCAATCCGCGCACGCGCGTCCGGCGACGGTCAAAATGCCCTGCCTGGCTCGTGCCGCGCGTGCGGGCGACCAGGTCGATTGCGGGCGCCGTGAACATGACGCCACCCGGCCGGTCGAGATTCCCGGTGATCACGTGCAGTACCTGGATCAGCCACTGGCAAAGCCCACCGAAACTCTGGGTGGAGGTGCCGACCCGGCCGTGGCAGGCGGCCGAGCGCGCGGATGCGAAATCCCGGGCGAGCGTCCGGATCTCGCCGGCGGGAATACCGGTTGCACTGGCAACAGCCTCCGGCGGAAAACGGGCTGCCAGTCGCTCCACAGTTTCGAGGCCATCGATCCATGGCGACAAGCGGCCGGTCGCGATGCTTCGCTCCTCGAACAGGACCTGGATCATTGCAAACAGCAATAACGCATCGCTGCCAGGGCGGATGAACAGATGGCGATCCGCCAGCCCGGCGGTTTCGCTGCGGCGCGGATCAACCACGACAATCCTGCCACCCCGTGCGCGAATCGCCTTGAGCCGATGCGCCACATCCGGCGCTGTCATCAGGCTGCCATTGGACACGACCGGGTTTGCGCCCAGCACCAACAGGAATTCCGTGCGGTCGATGTCCGGGATCGGCAGCAGGAACTGGTGACCGAACATCAGCAGGGCGGCGAGGTGATGCGGCAGCTGGTCGACCGAAGTCGCGGAAAAACGATTGCGCGTGCGCAGTGCGCGGGACAGCGTGGCGCCAGCCATCAGCGCCGAATAGCTGTGGACGGTCGGATTGCCGAGATACAGCGCGACGGAATCGCTTCCATGCGCCGCCTGAACCTGGACGATACGTCTGGCTACCTCGTCGATAGCCTGGTCCCAGGCAATGCGCTGCCAGCCATTGGCGGTGCGCTTCACCGGATGGCGCAGCCGGTCCGGATCTTCGTGGATGTCCTTCAGGCCAAGCGCCTTGGGGCAGATGTGGCCGCGGCTGAACGGGTCGTCAGGATCACCGCGGACAGAAAGTATCTCGTCGCCGCGCAGTCGTATCTGGACACCGCAGATCGCCTCGCACAGATGGCAGCTGCGGTAGTGGTGCCGGATGCCTGCCTCGGGGCTCATCTCCGCAGGCGCACCCGGTAGAACAGCAGCCAGAAACCGCTCGCGGAGAGCCCGAGAGCCAGTGCCGAGGCGCCGATCAGCAATGCATGGTTGAAATTCACGCGCTCCCGGTAGTCCATGATGTGGAGCATCCAGAAGAAATCGTAAAGGCGCCAGATATCGTTGCGGCGTGCGATGACCTGGCCCGTGGTGGGCGACACATAGATCGTGGTCGCCCGGGTGTCGTCAAATCTGATCCGCCAGACCGGCAGTGCGCCCCGGAACTCGGATGAGACTTTGGATGTCAGTTCGGCGGCGACGATTCCGCCTTCCCCCATGAAATCGCGGTCTGCGACTTCGCGCGCTGTGGCTGCATCGATACCATCAATAATGTGTCCATCACGCATGTCGATCAGCACGGCGGGCCGATCGATCCGGTCAGCGTGCAGATACAAGCGGTCTGCGATGCGCAGGGTCTTCAGCGCGCTGAGGGGTCCGGCAGCGGCAATCGCCGATTTCAGGTCGATCGAGACCTCGTCGCCGGCAATGGCCGTGAGGCTCGGTTTCGCGGCCTGGGTTTCGCCCCTGACCAGTTCGATCGGAAAAGCGCTCATGACCAGGCCGCCCGCGACCCACAACAGCACCTGGATGCCGACGATGACACCGATCCACTTGTGTACCGAGG
>JBAQWM010000396.1:0-1814 GCA_049298915.1 Steroidobacteraceae bacterium
GACGACCTGGGCCGCCAGCCGCGCGTGTTCCTGATCACGAACCGCGAGTGCGGAATCCGCGCGGGTGCCGAGTCACCCTGTCCCCAGCAGGACGACACGCTGGCCAACCTGCGCGCCCTGGGCCTCGACAGCGCGACGCTCGACGCCGACCTGATGCTCAAGAACGAGCGGCCCGAGTGGGTCAGCGAGAAGCTTGCGCGACGCCAGCTGGTCGCGCGCGAATACCGGATCGTGCTGAATATCGGCGACGACCTCGCGGATTTCATCGCTGGCATGCGCGCGAGCTCGGTGGCCGAGCGCGATCAGGCGCGCTGCCGCCACGATGACTGGTGGGGCGTGCGGTGGTTCATGATCCCGAATCCGATGTACGGCTCATGGCAACGCGCGTTGGGCGCGGATTCCGCGCTTGCGCTGGCGCAGCCGCCGGCGGCGGCTGCCTGCCGCGATGCAATGTGACGGGTCTCAAGAAACCGGGTCGAAATCGCTGCGCATTCGCCATGCTTGGCTTATGTTGACTCGCAGTTCATTGACATGTGACATGCGATGACCCCGGCCGACGAACGCGTGCTTCAGTTGTTGCAGAAGTGGCAGAAGAGTCTCGATTTGCATGCCGCTTATGTCGGGCTGCCGGAGGACCAGTACTGGCTGGTCCAGCCCTGGCCAAAGCACCAGCGTCCTACCAAGTGGGTCATCGACCTGGCGCGCCAGCGGCTCGCCGACCTGCAGAATATCGTCAAGACCAGATTGGCGACCGCTGATCCTTCTCTGTCCGAGGCGCTGGAACTGATGTCATTCCTGACCAACCTGGTCGGCTCGCAGCATGTCGAGCGCTTCGTGCCGGTCGCCGAACCGGAGCGCGAGCGCCAGCTGGAAGCCGCAGCACCGGCGGCTGCGCCGGCGCCGGCCAGCGGTATTTCAACCACCTCGACCGTGGTCAAGCCGCGTGCCGGCGCGCCCAGGAGCAGATCTGCGGGCAGGAGCGCAAAGCCCGCGAAGGACTCCGCGACGACACTGGTGGTCAAGGATGCCGTGCGGCTGATGAGCTGGGGACGCGCCTGGCACGAACTGCCCGATGCCATCGCGCGGATCGCGGATCGCCCGGACATTGCCCAGATCCGCCAGATCCTGCGCAGCAAGCGCAGCCACATCGAACAGCGGGCGAATTCCCCGGCCAAGCGCTGAATCGGTACAATTCGCGCCCCCATGAATGATCAATCCGGGCGGCGCGCAGCCGCGGCAGCCCTGCTGCGCCGCCTTGCTGCACTCGGGTATGACTGCCTGCTGTTGCTCGCCATTCTGTTCGTCGGGACCCTGGCCTTGCTGCCACTCACCGGCGGCGAAGCGATCAGGCCCGCCCCGGGTACTGTGGTCTATCCGGCCTACCGCCTCTATCTGGCGCTGCTGGCGCTCGCTTACTTCGGCCTGGCATGGACGCGGCGCGGCCAGACGCTTGGCATGATGGCCTGGGGGCTGCGACTGTGCCGCGCGGACGGCGGCGCCATCGGATGGCAGGTCGCGACACTTCGATTCGCCATCGGGCTGGTGCTGGCAGCTGCGGCGGAATTCGGGCTGCGTATCGCATTCGAATCGAGCGGACCGATGCGCGCGCTCGGGGGCGTCCTGTGCCTGCCGCTGGTCGCGAACTTTGTCTGGATTGCGTTCGATGCCGAGCGCCGCAGCCTCCAGGACCTGCTCAGCCGGATGCGCATGCTGCGGACCCGACTTCGCGCCTAGTGCGCCCGCCTGATCGCGATCAGTGCGATCACCATCATCAATGCGGTCGGTCCCCAGGCCACCAGCAGCGGATTCAGCTG
>JBAQWM010000397.1:0-3671 GCA_049298915.1 Steroidobacteraceae bacterium
GATCCTGCCAGGACCGGGCGCCGCGGCTTCGCTTGAGCACGCTTACCTGCGGGCACCTGGCTGGCAGAAAAACCATCGCCTAGAACGCGATGCCGTGCATCGCGCCCGCCATGCACATCAGCATCGGGACCGACAGCACGACATTCGTCCGTGACGCGATGAATGCAATCTTGCGCGCCGCGGCCTTCTGTTCGTCGGTCGCGGCCACGATGCCGAGCACCTTTTTCTGGTTTGGCCAGATCAGCCCCCAGACATTGAAGAGCATGATGGTGCCGAGCCAGGCACCGGTTCCGATGACGAACTGGTAGGCGTTGAATTCGTCGCCGGCGAGGCCGAGGGAAAACGCCCCCGCGAAGTTGCCGGCGCGCCCCAGGTACCATGCGCCGGTCAGCCAGGTCGCAAGCGCCGACCAGCGGAACCACAAGAGCGCGCGTGGCGCGACATACTTGGTGATGCCGGCACCGCCGGGACCGCCCTTGTCGGCCGCCGCGTCGGCGAGGGCAGGTACCTGGACCGCGTTGAAGTAGTAGAGCAGCCCGACCCACGTGATGCCCGCGATGATGTGCAGCCAACGGGCCAGGCCGAGCTCGTTCCAGCCACCGTCGACGCCTAGCACGGCGAACAGGATCGCGAGCACGAAACCGGTGATGAATGTGCCCTTGACGCTCGTGAGTGGATTCATGACCTGTCCCCCTGGTTTCATTGAAGAATAGGCCAGCGTACCCCATAATTCAACGCGTTAGCGGCAGGATGCCAGCGGGAAGCAATGCCGGCCCGGTCCAGGGCGGCCCCCACCCATGACTGAACGCGGCCCGAACTCGCCCTGCCTCAATATCTGCTCGCTGGACGGGCAGGGCGTCTGCCGCGGATGCTTCCGGACCATAGCCGAAATTGCCGGCTGGGCACGGATGAATCCGGCTGAGCAGCTGGCTGTCATTCAGAGGGCGGAAAAACGCCGCGATGCGGGCCAACACAATCGGAGCGAATATGAATGAAACTGACCTGAGCCGCCGCATCAAGGAACAGCTGGATGCTGCGCCGGTGGTGCTGTTCATGAAGGGAACGCCGGATTTCCCGCAGTGTGGCTTTTCCGCGCAGACCGCAGCCGCGTTGCGTGCGCTGAAGGCCGAATACCGGCACGTCAACATCTTCGAGGAGCCCGAATTGCGTGAGGCGCTGAAGGCCTACTCGAACTGGCCCACCTATCCGCAGCTTTACGTCAAAGGCGAGCTGGTCGGCGGCTGCGACATCGTCATGGAGATGTACCGCTCGGGCGACTTGCAGGCCTTGTTGAGGGAAGCCGGCGCGATCGCCTGAAAGCCGGTGACCGGCGTCATTCGGGGGTCGGCTCCAGCATCGGGTTCGGGGGTCCTGCGTCTTCCGCGTCCCGCAGGCGAAGCCTGGCGGCCGCGTAGAGCGGCCGGAACTGGTTGCAGACGGCGCAGAACAATTCTGCGGTCCGCTCCGCGTCATATGCCGCCGAGTGCGCCTGATCGGGGCTCCATTCCAGACCCGCGGCCTGCACCGCGCGCGACAGCACGGTCTGCCCGTAGGCGACACCGGCGAGCGTTGCCGTGTCAAAGCATGAAAACGGATGAAACGGATTGCGCTTGATGCCGGCGCGGGCCGCAGCCGCATTCAGGAATCCGAGATCGAATGAGGCATTGTGTCCGACCAGGATCGCGCGCGTGCAATCTTCCTCGCGGATCACGCGTCGCACCTCCTTGAAAATCACGCCGAGTGCATCACCTTCCGCGACGGCGATCCGCAACGGATGCCAGGGATCGATGCCGTTTACCGCCAGCGAAGCCGGATCGAGGCGGCCACCCTCGAATGGCCGTACATGCTCGCGGATCGTCAATTCGCGTACCAGCCGGCCTTCACCATTTATGCGCAGAAGGACGGCGGCAATCTCGAGCAGCGCATCGGTGGCCGAGTTGAATCCGCCGGTCTCGACATCGACGACGACCGGCAGGAAACCGCGGAAGCGATCTCGCATCATGACCGCGGCCGCATTCACGGGCGGACATCCGCGGACTGCAGCTTCCAGGCCAGCGTCTGGCCGGCGAAAAATGGCACCAGTTCGTCGTCGCCGAATCGATAGCTCACCGGTACGGTCCAGGATTCGCGGCACAGCGTGATCTTGTCCGGGTTGCGCGGCAGTCCGTAGAAATCGGCCCCGCGGTGGCTTGCAAAGTCCGCCAGCCGGGCCAGGGCGCCGGCCTGCTCGAAGGCTTGCGCGTAGAGCTCGATCGCGGCGTGCGCGGAAAAGATACCGGCGCAGCCGCAGGCCGACTCCTTGGCATTACGTGCATGGGGCGCGCTGTCGGTGCCGAGGAAGAATCGCGGGTCATCGCCGGTGGCCGCCGCGACCAGGGCCTCGCGGTCGCGTTCGCGCTTCAGGAGCGGCAGGC
The DNA here is from genome assembly GCA_049298915.1 of Steroidobacteraceae bacterium. Classification (GTDB taxonomy): domain Bacteria; phylum Pseudomonadota; class Gammaproteobacteria; order Steroidobacterales; family Steroidobacteraceae; genus SCUD01. The sequence continues at coordinate 2,415 of JBAQWM010000397.1, forward strand.
AGTACAGGTGCGGGCGCAGGCCGCCATCGAACATCGCACCGCGATTCAGCAACAGGTGCTGCGGTGTCAGGGTCGCGGCGACGCGCGGGCCGTGGCTGCGCACGAACTCGACGCCGGCGGCGGTCGTGACATGCTCGAGAACGATGCGTAGCCGCGGAAATTGACTCACCAGGCGGGTCAGCTCGCGCTCGATGAATTCGGCCTCGCGATCATAGGGGTCGACTGCGGGCCCGGTCGTCTCGCCATGCAGTTGCAGCACGACATCGAGTTCCTCCATGCGGGCAAGTACGCCATCACAACGCGCCAGCGCAGTGACGCCTGCCCCGGAATACGTCGTGGCGCCGGCCGGATAATACTTGACCCCGCAGATGAGGCCGCTCGCGCGTGCCCGGTCGATCTCCGCAGGCGGAGTACTGTCGGTGAGGTAGAGTGTCATCAGCGGCTGGAAACCGGTTCCGGCGGGCAACGCGTCCAGGATGCGCTGCCGGTAGCGACCGGCTGACTCCACCGTGGTGACTGGCGGCTGCAGATTCGGCATGACGACGGCGCGGCCGAACTGTCGAGCGCTGAAGCCCGCCACGGCCGCAAGCGCCGCGCCGTCGCGCAAGTGCAGATGCCAGTCATCCGGCCGAGTGATCGTCAGTGTGTTCGTCTGGCTCGGCAACGGATTGCAACCTTGACCCGCAGGTACTGCAGCTAGGATCATATCGGGCCGGCCGCCGGCGTGGGAGATGAGCTGATGGCTGACGGCCCGCAGTCCGACGATTTTGACCCGCTCGAGACCCAGGAGTGGCTCGAGTCGATCGACTCGGTGCTCAAGGTCCATGGACCGGTCCGCGCGCATTTCCTGCTCGACCGGCTGATCGATCACGCGCGCCGTTCCGGCGCATACCTGCCATTCAAGGCCAATACCGCATATCTCAACACGATCCCGGTTGCGCGCGAGAAACCGTACCCGGGCGACCGCGCGCTGGAGCGCCGCATCGAGGCGCTGATCCGGTGGAATGCGGTTGCAATGGTTGTGCACGCCAACCGAGTCAGTTCCGAGTACGGCGGCCATATAGCGACCTACGCATCCTCGGCCACGCTCTATGAGGTCGGCTTCAATCACTTCTGGCGCGCACCCACGAAGCATCACCGCGGCGACATGATTTTCGTCCAGGGCCACTCGAGTCCCGGCCTGTATGCACGCGCCTATCTCGAGGGCCGCCTGAGCGAGGATCAGCTGCGCCACTTCCGCCAGGAAGTCGCCGGTGA
>JBAQWM010000398.1:0-3256 GCA_049298915.1 Steroidobacteraceae bacterium
GATGCGCGCCGCGCTCCTCGCCGCGGTCGCGTGCATGGCGATTGCTGCGCGGTTCATGCCGCCGCTGGCCATTGCCGGCTGCTGCTGACGCTGCCGCGCTGCCACGCGAGCCATTTCCGCGGAACAATGCGAGCACGCGCGACCAGAATCCAGGGCCCGCCGCGGACCTTGCGCCAGCAGGCGTGGGCGCCGGGGCGGCTGGCGCGATGGTCTGCACCGCCGGCAGCACCGGAGCGGGGCGCTTGTCCGCCGCTGACTGGAAATCCATCTCGGGCGCGGGTTTGGCGGCCATCTCGTAGCTGCTGACGGCATTCTCGGGAAGCGCCATCTCGTCCGCGCGCACGCGCCGGATCGAGTAATTCGGCGTCTGCAGATTCGGGTCCGGCACCAGCACGATGTCGGTGGCACTGCGGCTCTCGAGCTGATGCAGCCACTCGCGCTTTTCGTTGATCAGGAATGTCGCGACGTCGACGGGCAGCTGCGCAACGACCCGCATCGTGTGATCCTTGCGGGCTTCCTCGCCGATCACGCGGAGCAGGGCGAGGGCCATCGATTCGACACTGCGGATCGTCCCCATGCCGCTGCAGCGCGGGCAGGCCATGTGGGTGGATTCACCGAGCGATGGCCGCAGCCGCTGGCGCGACATCTCCATCAGGCCGAAGCGCGAGATCCTGCCGAGCTGGATCCGCGCGCGGTCTGACCGCACCGCCTCGCGCAGGCGCTCTTCGACTTCCTGCTGGTTCTTCTTCGATTCCATGTCGATGAAATCGATGACGATCAGGCCGCCGAGGTCGCGGATCCGGAGCTGCCGGGCGATTTCCTCGGCTGCCTCCAGATTGGTGTTGAAGGCGGTGGTTTCAATGTCCGCGCCGCGGGTCGCGCGCGCGGAGTTGATGTCGATCGAAACCAGCGCCTCGGTATAGTCGATCACGACACTGCCGCCGGATGGCAGCGTGACCGTATGGGCATGGGCGGACTCGATCTGGCTCTCGATCTGATAACGCGTGAACAGCGGCACGTCATCGGTGTAGAGCTTCAGCTGGCGCTGGGCGTCGAGGGTCTGGAATCGCCGGACATACTCCAGCGCGCGCTCGTACGCGGCCTGTTCGTCGATCAGGACTTCGCCGATTTCGTCCGAAAGATAGTCGCGTAGCGCGCGCGTGACGGCATCGCTCTCCTGGTAAACGAGGAATGGCGCCGGTCGTTCGCCGGCCGCAGTCACGATGGCGTCCCAGTTGGCGCGCAGGGTATCCAGGTCCCATTGCAGCTCTTCCGGGGCACGCCCGACGCCGGCGGTCCTGACGATGGTGCCCATGCCGTCCGGCAGGCGCAGTTGCTCCAGCGAATCGCGTGTGACGTCGCGATCCTCGCCCTCGATGCGCCTCGACACGCCGCCGGCCCGCGGGTTGTTCGGCATCAGCACCAGGAAGCGTCCGGCCAGGCTGATGTAGGTCGTGAGGGCTGCGCCCTTGTTGCCACGTTCGTCTTTCTCGACCTGGACCAGCAGTTCCTGGCCTTCCTGCAGCACGTCGCGGATATTGAAGCGCGCGCCCGGTGCGGGCTGGAAGCGGTAATACTCGCGCGCGACTTCCTTCAGCGGCAGGAAACCCTGGCGCGCCGAGCCGTACTCGACGAATGCCGCTTCGAGACTCTGTTCGACGCGCGTGACGCGCGCCTTGTAGATGTTGCCCTTCTTCTGCTCGCGCGACGGTATCTCGATTGACAGGTCGTAGAGCTTCTGGCCGTCAACCAGGGCTACGCGCAACTCCTCTTGCTGGGTTGCGTTGACAAGCATTCTTTTCATGTGCCCCTTCCGAGGTACTGGGGGCCGCGCGGCTTGCGATGTCACGTGGAAACACGAGGGGATACTCATTCATCCGCAGGCGTGGATTGCAGGTGCGCACAGCCAGACCGTGGCGCAGGGCCGCCCGGCCGGTTCCGACTGCTAACTGCACTGATTTCGACACGCGCGGGAACGTCACATCCGAGCGAACGGCCGGCGATGGCCTGGGTCTCCCAGACCAACTAACATGCGGCGCCAGCCCGGCGCGACACCAACGGATAACCGCGAGTCGAGGGGGAAGGTCCGCGTACCGGTCAGCGGCCACGTTCCACTCTGGGGAACCTGCGCCGTAAGACCTGAAACTCGGGTTTAAGATATCAGCAATGATTTCGGAAAATCAATACTTTAGGAAAACTCTGTGAGTCAGGACGGAGCCTTGGCCCCCCGCGTCCGCAAGATACTCGCCGGGCCGGCGGGGGATGGGCAGCGGCTGGACAATTTCCTGCTGCGTGAACTCAAGGGCGTGCCCCGCAGCCGGGTCTATCGCCTGCTGCGGCGGGGCGAGGTTCGAGTGAACGGGGGTCGCGCCAAGCCCGATTACCGGCTTGCGGCGGACGACCTGGTGCGCCTGCCGCCGCTGCGCGACATGGCGGGCGCAGAGCCGCCCGGGCGCATACCGGATTCCCTGCTGGCAGCGGTGCGCGAAGCACTGGTCCACGAGGACGAGCGCATCCTCGCATTCAACAAGCCGGCGGGCCTGGCGGTGCACGGCGGATCGGGTCTCTCCTTCGGCCTGATCGAAGCACTGCGTGTTCTGCGTCCCGACGAGCCGCTGGAGCTCGTCCATCGCCTCGACCGCGACACCAGCGGCTGCCTGCTGGTTGCCAGGACGCGCGCCGCCCTGCGGGAACTGCATTCGATGTTGCGCGAAGGCCAGGTCGAAAAGCACTACACGGCGCTGGTGGCCGGACAATGGCGGCTTGGCCGCAAGAAGGTCGACGCCCCGGTCCTCACGCAGGCCCGCAGGGGCGGCGAACGCATGGTTCGCGTGCATGCAGACGGCAAGCTCGCGGTTTCCATCTTCGATCCGCGCCAGCATTACCAGGGGATTGCCTCACTGCTGGACGTTGAAATCCACACCGGGCGCACGCACCAGATCCGTGTCCATGCGGCCTACGCAGGTCATCCGGTGGCAGGCGACGAGAAATACGGTGTGCGCGAATTCAATTCCCGCATGCGCGAATTCGGCCTGCGCCGCATGTTCCTGCATGCTGGCGTGTTCGCATTTCGCTGGCCGGGTTCCGGGCAGCGGCTGAGGATCGAGGTCGAACTGCCCGCGGATCTGGCAGCCGTACTGGCGGCGCTGCCGCGGCCTACGAACATTCAGCGCTGACGCGCGACCAGCGGATCGATTCCCGCCCGCCGCAACGCGTTCGCGACCCAGATCAGCGGCAGGCCGACCAGCGCGCTCGG
>JBAQWM010000399.1:0-10361 GCA_049298915.1 Steroidobacteraceae bacterium
GCAGGACATTGCCGGCATCCGCGAGCGCCGGCAGCCCACCGGCGCCCGTGACGGCGAGGGACGGGCGCCAGGTCGTATTCAGTATCAGTTCGTAGGGCGCGTCGGTCAGCGGCCGCGCACCCGCCACGAACGGAATCTTTTCGATGATCTGGTCGCCGAGCACTGCAGCCGCGGCCCTGGCCTGAGAGAGCCGGGCCGCTGGTATCTCGACGTGGAGTTCGTCCAGCAGCAGGTCACCGGTGACGTCATTCTCGACCCGCGCCAGGAGCGTCCTGGCGATGCGGAAAACCGAGGGCGCTACACCGGTGCCGGCGCCGGAGTGCACGCCCTCGGTCAGCACCTGGATCGAAAGCGTCCCGACCAGATTGCCGCGCAGCGAGGTCGTGCACCAGAGCTGATCGTAGTTGCCGCACTCGGCGTCCAGGCACACCACGAGACCTGGCGTGCCGATGCGATCCGCGAGGGTCTCGACGTAGTGGGGCAGATCGTAGCTGCCGCTTTCCTCGCAGGCCTCGATCATCACGATGCAGCGCGCGTGCGGAATGCCCTGTTCCTGCAACAGGCGGATCGCCGTCAGCGACGAAAAAACCGCATAACCGTCGTCGGCGCCACCGCGGCCGTACAGCTTGCCGTCGCGCAGCACGGGCTCCCACGGCGACAGGCCCTCGGCCCAGCCGGTAAATTCCGGCTGCTTGTCCATGTGACCGTAGAGGAGCGCAGTGCCCGGTCCGGTGCCGGGAATTTCGCACAGCAGCAGCGGTGTGCGGTCGCCACCACGGATGATCTCCACTTTCAGTCCCTTGATCTTCTGCGCGCGGCACCAGGCCGCCATCAAATCGGCGGCGCGGTCCATGTGACCGTGAGATTTCCATTCCGCATCGAAATCCGGGGACTTGTTGGGGATCCGGATGTAGTCGCAGAGCTGCGGCACTATCGAGCTTGAAAATGTTTCGCCGGTCTGGCGCAGCGCAAGGGAGAAGTCCATTCAATCACCGTATTATCAATATGTTACAGTACTTTTATCAACTAATGTCTAGATACCGTCGGGATCATCTGCGGCCAGACTACAGTTTAAGGCCAAAGAAACGCCGCGCGTTTGCTGTCGTGATCTTCGCGAGCTCATCGGCTGCCTGGCCGCGGCAGGCCGCGACCGCTTCCAGGATCAGCGGCAGGTACATGGGTTCATTGCGGCGATGGGCCGGCTTTGGCGCCAGCGTACGCGGCAACAGGTAAGGGCCATCCGTCTCGAGCATCAGGCGATCGTCCGGGATCCGGCCGACCACTTCCCGCAGCGGCTGCCCGCGCCGTTCGTCGCAGATCCAGCCGGTGACACCGATCGCAAGGCCTGCCCCGAGACAGGCCTCCAGTTCCGCGCTGCCGCCGGTGAAGCAATGCAGCAGGGAACGCTGCAGCAGTCGCGGGTGCTCGCGCAGCATCGCCATGAAATCCGCGTGCGCCTCGCGCTGGTGCAGGAATACCGGCAGCTCGAGACCGGCGGCCAGTTCGAGCTGCAATCCGAATGCGCGCCGCTGCTCCGCGGGCGGCGAGTAGTTCCGGTAGTAGTCGAGGCCGCATTCGCCGACCGCCACCGTCATCGGGTCGGCAAGCAGATCGGCGAGCCGAGCGCGATCGGAATCCTGGAACGCCGCGGCGTGGTGCGGATGCACGCCGGCCGTCGCGCGCAGCAATCCGGGCCATTGCCGGCAGAGCTCGAGCGCACGCGCGCTGTCCGCAATCGTGCTGCCGGTGACGATCATCGCGGCAATCCCGGCCGCCTGTGCGCGTGCGATCACCTCGGCCCGATCGCGGTCGTAACTGCCGTGGGCCAGGTTGATGCCGATATCGATCAGTGCCGGCGTCTCGACCGCGTCCATGACTGGCTGCGCAGGGGAATGATCAGGCTGCGCGCAGCGCGGTCGTCACCGGCAGGCGCGCCGCGCGCAGCGCTGGCAGCAGGCCGCCCAGCATGCCGATCACGAGCGCGATCAACAGTCCGCGGCGCACCAGCCCGAGGGTCACTTCGAACTGGAACACTACCTGGGAGAAATTCGCGCCGAGGGTCGAGACCGCCATGTTGTTGAACAGCAGGTAGGCGAGCAGGGCGCCGATCGCGCCGCCGACCAGGGCCAGCGCGAGTGACTCGATCAGGACCGAAATCACGACCGGCGTGCCGCCGAAACCGATCGCGCGCAGGGTCGCAATCTCGCGCGCGCGCGTGCCCACCGCCGCATACATCGTATTGAGCGCGGCAAATGTGGCGCCCAGCGCCATGATGACGGTGACGACGCCGGCCAGCATGCCGATGGTGCGGCGGAACTGCTCGGTCTGGCCGCTGTAATACTGCTGCTCGGTTTCCACGTCGACATTCAGGCGCGGGTCCGCGCCCAGCGCGTCCTTGACCGCGGCGAGATCCGTGGCGCGGTCCAGCTGCAGGCGTACCGAGCTGAAGCCGCGCCGATTGAAGGTGGTCTGGGCAACCTCGACGTCGGCCCACAATTCGCTTTCATTGGCATCGCCCGACTCGAACACGCCGACCACGGTCCAGTTCGAACCGCGCATGCGCAGGGTCTCGCCGATGCGCGCGCCTTCGAACTGCCGGTTGACGCCGCCGCCGACGATCAGTTCCCGCAGGCCGGGCTGGAATTTCCGGCCGGCGACGATCCTGAGCTGGGGGCGCAGCGCAAATGCGGCTGGCTCGACCCCCCGCACCGTGATGTTGGAGCCGGTTTTCTCGCCGGTCTTCAGCAATTCCGCGATGACGATCATCTCGGCCGATGCCAGCGGCTGGCCATCGGCGCCGACCCTGATCCCGGGGGCCTGCTTGATCAGCGTCGCCTGATCGCGCGGCAGCCCGGAGTTCAGTTCGGCGCTCGAACCACCGCGCAGCACCAGCGCGATGTCCGCGCGGCCGGTCGATTTCAACGTGGACTGGAAGCCCTCGGCCATCGCCAGCAGCGCAGTGAATACCGCGACGACGCCCGCGAGGCCGACAATGATCACGAGCGACGGGCCCCAGCGCTCCGGCACGCTGCGGAGACTGAGGGTGGTGATTGAGATGGCCTGCCGCAGCATGTTCCGGGTCTCCGCTCAGCGCCCCGCCAGCGCGTCGACGATCGACAGCCGCCTGGCCCGCAGCGCCGGCAGCAGGCCGACCGCGAGGCTCAGGACCAGGATGGAAATCAGGCCAGTGATCCAGACCCGCTCGTCGACCGCCAGCGGGAAATTGCCGCTGTTGCCGATGGCGATTCCGATCACCGTCGCGATCGCGAGCCCGAGCAGGCCGCCGATCACGCAGATGGCGGCCGCCTCGGCCAGCACGAAGCCGAGCACGCTGCCGTCGCTGAATCCCAGCGTCTTCAGGATCGCCAGTTCCGGGATCCGCTCGCGCACGCTCTGCGCGATGGTATTGCCGACCACCAGCAGGAGCGTGAAGAAGACCGCGAACAGGATCCAGCGCACGATCAGCCCGATGTCGCCGATCTGCTTGAAGAAGCCGAGATTGAAATCCTTCTCGGTCTGGGTCTTGGTTTCATCCGGAGAGTTTTCGAATCTGGCATCGATGGACTGCGCGATCTGCTGTGCCTGGTCCGGGTCCCTGAGTTTCAGCGTGAAGGTGCCGGCAAGACCCGAGCCGAACTGGTTGGCCTCGTCGAAGTACGCATGGTTGATCCAGCCGACATTGGTGTTGCGCTGCCACTCCTCGTCCTTGCCGTCATAGATGCCGACCAGGTCGAATACCCAGGCCTTGCTGCCGTCCTTCTGCGGAAAGATGTTGGATGCGATCGGCACCTTGTCGCCGATTCGCCAGCCGTACTGATTGGCGAGATTACGGCCGACGATCATGCCGGTGCGCGTTTCCTGGAATGACTTCCACTGTTCGTCCGGCATCACGTATTCCGGGTAAACGCGATGCAGTCGCGCCGGGTCGGCGGCGAAGAAGATCAGCTGCGTGTTCTCCTGCCACACGGCGCCGAACCACTGCTGCCACATGACCACTTCGACGCCGGGCACCGCTTCGATTTCCGGCAGCAGGCGCATCGGCAGCGAGCTGGTGAATGACACCCGGGCCTGGGTCACGAGGCGGGTCGCGCCGACAAAGTCCGCGCCGGCCGAAAACAGCACATTGACGGCCTGCAGCAGGCCGAACAGCAGGAACGCCGTCACGACCGACAGCAGCGTCAGCACGGTGCGCGTCTTCTTGCGCCACAGATTGGCGAGTATGAAGCCGGTGCGCGTCATGCCGCGGCCTGCTCCAGCAATTGCCCTTTCTCGAGGTGCAGCGTGCGACGCGCGAATCCGGCCGCCTTGGGATCGTGCGTGACCATGACGATGGTCTTGCCGTGATCGCGGTTCAGGAGTTGCAGCAGCCCGAGGATCTCGTCGGCGGTCCTGCGGTCGAGATCGCCGGTCGGCTCGTCGCAGATCAGGATGGTCGGATCCGACACCAGCGCCCTGGCGATCGCGACCCGTTGCTCCTGGCCGCCGGACAGCTCGCGCGGCTTGTGACGGGCGCGATCGCTGAGGCCGACGATCTCGAGCGCGACCGCAACCGATTTCCTGCGCTGGGCAGCCGAAAGGCCTGTCAGCAACAATGGCAATTCGACATTGCGCTCGGCGCTGAGCACCGGCATCAGGTTGTAGAACTGGAATACGAAGCCGACATTGCGCGCCCGCCACGTCGCCAGCGCTCCGCCGGCGAGCCCGTCGATGCGCTCGCCATTGACGCGGATTTCACCCGATGTCGGCCGGTCGAGACCGCCGATCAGATTCAGGAGCGTGGTCTTGCCGGATCCGGAGGGGCCCATCAGCGCGACGAAATCGCCGCTGGGAATCGCAAGCGTCAGGCCATGCAGCACCTCGACCTTCTGCTTGCCGCGCACATACGACTTATACACGTCGCTGACTTGCACCATCGCTTCGCTCATTGACCTTCCTCGCTCCTGGTCCTGACCGCATCCCCGTCCTTCAGCGTGGGCGGTGCGTTGACGATGACGGCATCGCCTGCCGAAATGCCGGTCCGCACCTGGCGCGCGTCGCCCTGGGCGCCGCCCAGCGTCACCGCGCGCCGTTCCGCGCGGCCGTCCCGCAGCACGTAGACGACGTCCGCCCCTGCGTCCTGCCGTATGGCCGCCGCTGGCACCAGGACACCGGGATTCGCCGCAGCTGCAGAAGTCGCGGCCGTTTCACGCTTCTCTTCCAGGAATGCGACGCGCACACCCATCTCCGGGACGATCCGGGCATCCGTGATTCCGAGCGCAATGCGCACCTTGACCGTCGCCTTGGAACGGTCGGCGGTCGGAACGATCGCGATGACTTCAGCCGGAATCCGCCAGTCGGGGTAGGCATTCAGCACGGCTTCCACCGGCTGGCCCGCCTGCACCCGGTTGATGTAAGCCTCGCTGACATCGACCTGTATTTCAAGCGAATCCATGTCGACGATCGTGCCGATACCGGTGCGGATCGAGCCACCGCCGGCGGAAATCGGCGAAATCATCTCGCCGGGCTGGGCCGCCTTGACGGTCACGACGCCCGCGAATGGCGCGCGCACGATCGTGTTGTCGAGCTGTACCCGCGCCGTGCCCAGCACTTCCTCAGCCACCTTCACCGCGCTTTGCTGGCTCGCGAGGCGGGCGACGAGCGCCTCGGCCTGCGTGCGCGCAGCATCGAGGGCCGACACGCTGGTCAACTTGCGCGCGTGCAACTCGCGCTGCCGCTCATACTCGCGTTCCGCGTTGGCAAGGGCGCTCTGGATCTCGGCCAGGCCGGCGCGGGCAGCCTCGACCTGCGCCTGGCGCAGCGATACCTCGGCACGGGCTTCGGCGTCGTCGAGTGTCGCCAGGATCTCGTCCTTGGCAACACGCTGGCCTTCCTCGATCAGCAGCGTGCGGACCTTGCCGGTAATTTTTGCCGATACCGTCGCCTGCCGTCGTGCCGTCACATAGCCGGTGGCGTCGAGCACCGAACCGCCGCCGCCCGCTGCCGGCAAGGCACGCGCGCTGGCCACGACCACTTCCGTCGTCGCGCCGCGCCCGAGCAGCCAGAATATCGCTGCACCGGCCAGCGCGAGCGCGAGTGCGCCTCCGATCCAGATATGGATGCGCGAGGGCGCAGCATCCTCGTCCGTTCCCCGATCGATGCGCAGCTGATTGAGCAGTTCAGATTTGTCCACGTCGATTCCGCAGCCCCTGGTCCCGAACGCGAGAGTCTGCCACAGTCCCGCAGGGGGACGCCGCAGAACCGCGGGTTTTTCAGTCCGAGCGCCAGCGGAAGCTGGCGCCGGCGATGCCGAGGAAAATGATCGTCATCACGACCAGTACGGCCAGTCCGGGCAGGATGTCGGCGATGCCGTCCCCATCCAGCATGATGCCCCTGGCCGCCTTCAGCATCTGGGTCAGCGGCAGCGCCTCTGCCGCCATGCGCAGCCATGGCGGCGCTCCTTCCAGCGAGTACCAGACACCCGACAGCAGCATCATCGGCCACGAGACCAGATTGATGATCCCGTTGGCGAGTTCTTCGCTCGTGAACCGGGCCGCCACCATGAAGCCGAGCGAGATCATGCAGGTGGCGCCGATCACGGCCGTGGCGAGCAGCAGGAGCAGGCTGCCGTCATTGCGGAATGGAACCAGCAATGCGAGCAAGGCATAGACCAGCACGGTCACGCTGATCGTGAGCACCAGCCGGGAGAGGATCTGCGCGGCGCCGAATTCGAGTGCCGTGACGGGCGTCGCCGACAGGCGGCGCAGGAACCCGGACTTGCGGTAACGCACGACCACATAGCCGACGCCGAACAGGCAACTGAACATCATGTTCATGCCGAGGATCCCGGGCAGCAGCCAGTCGACATAGCGCACCGCCGTGCCGGTCACCGGTTCGCGCCTCGCCACCGCGCCGGCGGACTCCTGCAGGAGCTTTTCCGCCAGATAGCCTTTCGGCGAATCGGCATTGACCCAGTAGCGGGGCGTGGCGCGCAGGTCGAGCAGCAGGTCCGCCTGGTGCCGCTCAACCTTGCGGATGGCGGCCTCGAGTTCCAGCGGATCCACGCGGTAGAAATCGGCGTAGCGGGTGCCGAGGAATGGATGGAGCTCGGGGCCGAGCGCGACCTCCGGTGCGGCCACTACGCCGATCTTGAACAGGCTTTGCGCCTGGCCGCCGAAGATGACGGCGAATGCGACCACCAGCGCCAGCGGCAGCACGAAGTTGAAGACCAGCGTCGAGCGGTCGCGCAGGAACTCGAGATTGCGCGCGATCCAGATCGCGAACATGCGGCGGAGGTTCATGTCCGCAACTCGCGGCCGGTCAGCTCGAGGAACAGGTCCTCGAGGTTGCGCGGGCGGATATTCAGGTGGCGGACGGAAATACCGCGATCGAGCAGGGCGCGCAGCGCGAGCTCGACGTCAGCCGTGGAGATTTCGACGCGGTCGCCGGCCTGCAGCACGGGCAACGGAAATTCAGCCGGGTCGACCAGGAAGTCCGCGCGCGGGAGCTCGAGCACGACATCATTGAAGTGTTCCTTCAGCAGCCGCGACGGCGGGCCCTCGGCGATGATGCGGCCACGATCCATGATCGCAATGACATCGCAGAGAAAATAGGCTTCCTCCATGTAGTGCGTCGTCAGCACGACAGTCCGCCCCTCGGCCTTGATTGCCCGTATCAGGTCCCAGAAATTGTGCCGGGCCTGCGGGTCGAGGCCGGTCGTCGGCTCGTCCAGGAACAACAGCTGCGGATCGTTGACGAGCGCGATCCCCAGCAGCAGGCGCTGGAGCTGGCCGCCCGACAGCTTGCGATTGTCCCGCCCGACCAGCTGCTCGAGAGCGCACAGGCGGATCACGTCATCAACGTCCCGGCCGTGGGCATACAGGCGCCGGAACATCATCAGGGTTTCGCGCACTGTCAGGAATTCCTGCAGCGCGGTTTTCTGGAACTGGATGCCGGCCTCGGCGCGGAAGCGCGCCCCCAGTGGCTCGCCCCGATAGAGTACGTGCCCCGCTGTCGGCACCGTGACGCCTTCCATGATCTCGACCGTCGTGGTCTTGCCGGCGCCATTCGGTCCCAGCAGGCCAAAGCAGGTGCCTTCCGCGATGTTGAAGGACACGCCGTCGACGGCGCGCACCGCCGGATACTGCTTGACGAGATCGCGCACCTGGATCACGGGTTCCATGCGATTGACGATCCTATATGATTGCGCGCGTGACGCAGGATCCATTTCCGCATCTGCTGGCACCGCTCGACCTCGGCTTCACGACACTTCCAAACCGCGTGCTGATGGGCTCGATGCATACCGGTCTCGAGGACCGCCGCCGCGATTACCCGAAGCTCGCCGCCTATTTCCGCGAACGCGCCCGCGGCGGCGCCGGGCTGATCGTGACCGGCGGCATCGCGCCGAATGCGGCCGGCTGGACCAAGCCATTTGCGGGCACGCTGAGCGGCCGCCGTCATCTGGCGCGCCACCGGCTGGTCACGGATGCGGTGCACGGGGAGGGCGGCAGGATCTGCATGCAGATCCTGCACACCGGGCGCTATGCCTATCACCCGCTCGCGGTCGCGCCATCGCGCCTGAAGGCGCCAATCTCGAAATTCATGCCACGCGAGCTGTCCGATCGCGGCATCCAGGGGCAGATCGCCGATTTCGTGCGCTGCGCAAGCCTGGCCCGCGAGGCCGGTTACGACGGCGTTGAAATCATGGGTTCCGAGGGCTATTTCATCAATCAGTTCCTGGTTGCAAGGACCAATCACCGGACGGATCGGTGGGGTGGCAACTGGGTCAACCGGATGCGACTGCCGGTCGAAATCGTCGCGGGCACGCGCCGGGCGGTCGGACCCGCATTCATCATCATCTACCGGCTATCGATGCTCGACCTGGTCGAGGGCGGCGGTTCCTGGCCGGAGGTCGTCGAGCTCGCGCAGGCGGTAGAGCGGGCGGGTGCGACGATCATCAATACCGGCATCGGCTGGCACGAGGCCCGCATACCCACCATCGCGACGATGGTGCCGCGCGCGGCATTCAGCTGGGTCACGCGTCGGCTGCGCGGCAGTGTCGCAATCCCGCTGGTCACCAGCAATCGCATCAACGATCCCGCGGTGGCCGAACGGCTGCTTGCAGAAGGCGACGCCGATCTGGTTTCGATGGCGCGGCCGCTGCTGTCGGACCCGGAATTCGTCCGCAAGGCCGCCACCGGCAGGGCGGACGAAATCAACACCTGCATCGCATGCAATCAGGCCTGCCTCGATCTCGTGTTCGAGAACCAGGTTGCAAGCTGCCTCGTCAATCCGCGCGCCGGCCGGGAGACCGAGCTGAATTACCATCCGGCCATCGTGCGCCGGCGCATCGCCGTCGTCGGAGCCGGGCCGGCGGGGCTCGCCTGCGCCACCGTCGCGGCCGGCCGTGGCCACCGGGTCACCCTGTTCGAGGCGGCCAGCCAGATCGGCGGCCAGTTCAACATGGCGAAGGTCATTCCCGGCAAGGAGGAATTCCACGAAACGCTCCGCTACTACCGGCGCCAGATCGAATTGACCGGCGTGCGACTCGAGCTTTCCCGTCGCGCCGGAATCGCCGAACTGGCGGCCGGCGAATTCGACGAAGTCGTGCTGGCCTCCGGTGTCGTTCCACGATTGCCCGCGATCGAGGGTCTCGATCACCCGAAGGTGCTGAACTACATCGATGTGCTGCTGCACCGGAGGACAGTCGGCTCGACGGTCGCGATCGTCGGCGCCGGCGGGATCGGTTTCGACGTCGCGGAATTCCTGAGCCACGACGACCGACATCCGCCGACCAGCCGCGATATCCCGGCATTCATGGGTGAATGGGGCATCGACATGTCGCTCTCGACGCGCGGCGGCCTGGTCGACGGGACCGATGCTGCGCGCGAGATGCCGCGTAAGATATGGCTGCTGCAGCGCAGGCCGACGCCGCCGGGGCGGGACCTGGGAAAGACCACGGGCTGGGTCCACCGCCTGGCGCTGAAGCGGCGGGGCGTGCGCATGATGGCGGGCGTGAGTTACCAGCGAATCGACGATGCGGGGCTGCATATCGCCGTCGGCAACGAATCCCGGCTGCTGGCTGTGGACAGCATCGTCGTATGCGCGGGTCAGGAGCCGCAACGGGAACTGGTGCGCGGCATTGAAGCGGCAGGATTCCGTGCCCACCTGATCGGCGGATCCAGGCTCGCGACCGAACTCGATGCCCGGCGTGCCATCGATGAGGGTTCGCGCCTGGCGGCGGTCCTGTGATCCCGCGAACCGCAGACGCGGCGCAACTCGGGCTGCTCGAGGAGCCGGCCGGCGATCAGGCCGGATGGCGCGTGCGTGCCAGCCAGCGCGCGCGCCGGCTCACGGTGCGCGTGTTTCCAGGCGGCGGGGTCGAG
>JBAQWM010000400.1:0-5198 GCA_049298915.1 Steroidobacteraceae bacterium
GTCTTGAACCGCGCCATCGCGCGTTCCTTTGCGGCGCCCGGCATGCGTCCGTGCACGAGGCCGACATTGATTTCCGGGAGCGCCCTGGCCAGCAGGGCCCTCGTGTCCTCGGCGGCCTGCGCTTCCAGCAGCTCGGATTCCTCGATCAGCGGGCAGACCCAGTAGGCCTGGCGTCCCTGCAGGCAGGCGCTGCGGATGCGCCCGACAATCTCGTCGCGGCGCGAATCCGGCATCACGACCGTCTGCACCGGTGTGCGGCCCGGTGGCAGCTCGTCTATCACAGAGACGTCGAGGTCGGCGCAGGCCGTCATCGCGAGGGTGCGGGGAATGGGCGTGGCCGTCATGATCAGCTGGTGCGGATAGCGGCCGCTTGCACCCTTGTCGCGCAGTGCGAGGCGCTGGTGCACGCCAAAGCGATGCTGCTCATCCACGATCACGAGCGCGAGGCGCGCAAATCGTACGCCCTCCTGGAACAGCGCATGGGTGCCGATAATGAGTTGCCGCTCTCCGCTCGCGGCAGCCGCGGTCGCAGTCTGCCGCGCCCTGGCGCCCAGGCGTCCGGTCAGCAGCAGGGGCCCGATCGCGAGCGGCGCGAGCCAGCGGCTGAAATTCTGCAGGTGCTGCTCGGCGAGAAGTTCGGTGGGCGCCATCAGCGCGACCTGGCAGCCCGCCTCGATGGCGGCAAGCGCCGCGAGCGCCGCGACGATGGTCTTGCCGGAGCCGACATCGCCCTGGACCAGACGCAGCATCGGGCTCGCTGCGGCGAGATCCTTGCCGATCTCGGCCGCAACCCGCTCCTGGGCGGCGGTCAGCGGAAAGCCGATCGTTTCCAGCAGTCTTGCCGCGAGCTTTCCGGGGCCCGGGAGCGGCCAGCCCGGATCGCGGCGGATGTCGTTGCGCAGCGCCCGCAGCGTCAACTGGTGCGCGAGCAGTTCTTCGAATGCCAGCCGGCGTTGCGCAGGATGACGTCCGGCCTCCAGCAGTTCGAGGCGCGTCGCCGGCGGCGGGCGATGCAGGAATTGCAGCGACTCTCGCAGGCCCGGTAATTTCATCTCACGCTGCACCTCCACCGGCAGCAGCTCCGGCAATTCGCCGTCGGCGAGCGCGGCGAGCGCCTGCGCGGTCAGATTGCGGAGTCGGCCCTGCTGGATGCCTTCGGTTGCCGGGTAAACCGGAGTCAGCGCGTCCACCACCGCCTGTTTGTCGGGTGCATCGGCCAGCCGGTATTCGGGATGCACGATCTCGAGTCCGAGCGGCCCGCGGCGGACTTCGCCGAAACAGCGCAGGCGCGTACCGCGCGCAAGCTGGCGCTGCTGCGCTGCGCTGAAGTGGAAGAACCGCAAGGTCAGGAATCCCGTCCCGTCGGACAGCCGTACCAGCAGCGTACGGCGCCGGCGGAAGACAACTTCAGCCAGCTCGATCTCGCCTTCGACTGCGACGCGCGCCTCCGGGCGCAGTGCGCCGATCGGCACGACATGGGTGCGGTCCTCGTAACGGCTGGGAAGCAGGAACAGGAGATCGGCTACCGTCGCGATGCCGAGCTTTGCCAGACGCCCGGCCAGCGCCGGACCGACCCCGGAGAGCGAAGTGACCGGCCGATCTCCGGGTGTCACGGCACCAATATGCAGTCGACCTCGATCGCGGCGCCCTTCGGGAGGGCGGCGACTCCGATCGTGACCCGTGCGGGATACGGCGCGCTGAAATATTCGGCCATCACCTGGTTGGCGACCGCGAATTGCGCGAGGTCCGTCAGGTAGATCGTCACGCGTACCGCGGCGGCGAGTCCGGCGCCCGCTGCCTCGGCCACGGCTTTCAGGTTTTCAAATGCGCGCCGCGCTTCCGCCTCGAATCCGCCGGCGACCAGCTGCCCGGTGGCCGGGTCGAGCGCGACCTGGCCTGAGAGATAGACGGCGCCGCCCGCGCCGACCGCCTGCGAGTACGGCCCGATGGCCTGCGGCGCGCGGTCGCTGTGGAAAATGCTGCGCTTCATGACATGCTCCGTTCGACCTTCAGGACATCCGTCATGCCGCGGATCGCGCGGATCAGGCGCGCAAGATGGGCGCGGTCGCGGACCTGCACTTCGAACAGGATCGTGGACTGCGCGCCCTGCGCGGAATCGACATTGACGTGGACGATGTTGCTCTGTTCGCCGGCGATCTTGGTCGCGACTTGCGCGAGGATGCCCATGCGGTTGGTGACCTCGACGCTGAGCCCCGCATTGAACAGCCGTTGCTGCTCCTTGTGCCAGACCGCGGGAATCCACTTGTCGGGCTGCTTGCCGAATGCGGCCACATTCGAGCAATTCTCGCGATGGATCACGATTCCGCGCCCGCTGGACAGATAGGCGACGACCGCGTCGAACGGGATCGGGAAACAGCAGCGCGCGTAGCTGACGACCAGGCCCTCGGTGCCGGCTATCGCGAGCGGCGGCTGCGGGCCGCTCTCCGGCTGTTCCTCGTCGCTCGGCAACAGGCGCCGGGCGATCAGCCGCGCCAGACGCTCGCCGAGCCCGATCTTCTCGAGCAGTTCCTTGCCGTCCCTGAGCGTCAGCGAGCGGGCGACTTCGTCGAGGCGTCCGTCCGGCAGGGTCTTCAGCGACAGTTTGAATTCCTCGAGCGCCTGGTTGAGCATGCGGCCACCGAGTTCGGCGGCCTCGCCGCGTTTCAGGTTCCGCAGGTAATGGCGGATCGCGGAACGCGCCTTGGCGGTCGTGACGAAACTGACCCAGGCGGGATTCGGGTGCGCACCCTTGGCCGTCACGATTTCCACGGTCTGGCCATTGCGCAGCACGGTGCGCAGCGGTACCAGGCGCCGGTCCACCTTTGCCGCGACACAACGCTGGCCGACGCCGGTGTGCACGGCGAAGGCGAAGTCCACGCAGGTCGCGCCGCGCGGGAGACGCATGATGTCGCCTTTGGGCGTGAACACGTAGACCTTGTCCGGGAACAGGTCGACCTTGACGCTTTCCAGCAGCTCCTCGGCGGAGCCATCGTGCAGCTGCATGACGCCCTGGAGCCACTCGCGCGCGCGCACCTGCTGTGCCTCGCCGTCGTTTTCACCGGTCTTGTACTGCCAGTGCGCGGCGATACCGGACACCGCCATGCGATGCATGTCCTCGGTGCGGATCTGGACCTCGATCGGCATGCTGTTGGGCCCGAACAGCGTCGTGTGCAGTGACTGATAGCCATTGACGCGCGGAATCGCGATGTAATCCTTGAAACGGCCCGGCATCGGCCGGTACAGGCCGTGCACGAGTCCCAGCACACGGTAGCAGTCGTCCACGCTGCCGACGATGATGCGGACGCCGAACATGTCGATGACCTGCGCGAGCGGCAGCCGCTTGCGGCGCATCTTCGTGTAGACGCTGAACAGGTGTTTTTCGCGCGCTTCGACATTCCCGGCGACATTGCCGGCCGTCAATGCCTGGCGCAGCGCCTTGACGATTTTCGGCAGGAACTCCCGCTGATTGCCGCGCGCGCGCTTCAGCTCACGCTCGATGACGCGATAACGTTGCGGGTAGAGGGTCCGGAAACCGAGTTCCTCGAGTTCCAGCTTGATCGAATGAATGCCGAGCCGGTTGGCGATCGGAGCGTAGATATCGAGTGTTTCGCGGGCGACGCTCCTGCGCTTTTCCGGCGGCAGCACCGACAGCGTGCGCATGTTGTGCGTGCGGTCCGCGAGTTTGACCATGATCACCCGGATGTCGCGGACCATCGCGAGGATCATCTTGCGAAAGCTCTCGGCCTGCGCTTCCTTGCGGCTCTTGAACTGGACCTGGTCGAGCTTGGTGACGCCATCGACCAGTTCGGCGACTTCCTTGCCAAAGCGCTGCTCGACTTCGGCGGCCGATGATGGCGTGTCCTCGACGACGTCGTGCAGGATGGCGGCAGTCAGTGTCGCCCCATCCATGTGCAGGTCCGCCAGGATTTCGGCGACCGCAATCGGATGCGTGATATACGCCTCGCCGGACTGGCGCTTCTGGCCGGCGTGGGCGGCCTCGGCGTATTCATGGGCTTCACGCACCCGCTCGATCTGGTCGGGGGCTAGATATGTCTCGAGTTTGGAAACGAGCTGGCTGATCCCCGGAGCGCGTCTTCCGCCAGGCAGCAGCCCGAGGATCGAAGACGCGTAGCTCATGGGCGCCTGCGCTCGGTGGTCAGTCCCCCAGGCCGAGCTGCGGTGCGCGGAAATCGACGCCCAGATCCAGCGGGTTCTCCGGAATCAACTCGGGTTCCGGCTCGGGATCGGGCTCGCTCAGGAGGTCCATGGTGACCCTGCCATCCGCGATTTCGCGCAGCGCCACCACCGTGGGCTTGTCATTTTCCCAGTCGACGCGGGCTTCCGCGCCGTTGGCGAGCTGACGGGCGCGCTTGGCGGACAGCAGGACCAGGTCGAACAGGTTGTCGATGTTGTGCAGGCAGTCTTCGACGGTGATGCGGGCCATGGGAAAAGACCGATATTTCAGGCAACTGGGCCGGAAATTATACCGGATCCATGGGTCAAACCGCCAATTATTCCGGCGCCTGCTTGCGCCTGTAGCCGCGGCTGCGGCCGCGGAGCAGGCAGCTCTGCCCGGCCTGATGGAAACGGCTTGAAAGTGCTTCAGAGGGGCCGCGAAGGGTCCGGCAGGCGGCAGCGTGAAACAGCTCAGCCGGCCGAGCCGAGAATCTGGTTCACAAATTCCGCCAGTCCGGTGCGGTCCCGCCTGCTGGCTGCGCCACGGCCATCCAGGATCGCCTCCAGTTCCGCCAGCGCCTGGTCGAAATCCCGGTTGACGATGACGTGATCGAATTCGTGCCAGTGCGACATTTCACTGACCGATTCGGCCAGCCTGCGCGCGATCGCTTCCGGGCTGTCGCTTGCGCGTTTTCGGAGTCTCGCCTCCAGTTCCGCCCGCGACGGCGGCAGGATGAAAATCTGGACTGCCTCTGGCAGCCGCTCGCGCACCTGATTCGCGCCCTGCCAGTCGATCTCGAGGATCAGGTCGCGCCCCCCGGCGAGCGCCGCATCGACCGTGGTACGGCGCGTGCCATAGAGATTGCCGAACACGTCAGCGTGCTCGATGAACTCTCCGGCTTCGATCAGCCGCTCGAATTCCGCGCGACTGACGAAATGGTAATCGCGCCCTTCGAGTTCGTGCGAACGCGCCTTGCGTGTCGTGCAGGAGACCGAGAATGACAATTGTGGCCGCCGCTGCA
>JBAQWM010000401.1:0-1986 GCA_049298915.1 Steroidobacteraceae bacterium
CCCGCGCGCCGGGCTGTGGCGCGCGCAGACGCCGCAGATGTTCAGGCACGGCGCGCTGCTCAGTGCCCTGGCCCGGTCGCTGGAGGAGGGCATCGAGCCGAGCGACGAGGCCGTTGCCATCGAGAGAATGGGACTGCGCCCGCGGCTGGTGCAGGGTTCGCCGCTCAACATCAAGGTCACACGACCGGCGGATCTTGCATTCGCGCGTGCCGCGCTCGGCCTGCTGAAGGAGACATCGTGAGAATCGGCAGTGGACATGATCTGCACCGCTTCGGTGCCGGCGATCACGTGATGCTGGGCGGCGTTCGAATCGCGCATGACCGCGGGCTGGTTGCGCATTCCGACGGTGATGTCGTGCTGCACGCGCTGATGGACGCGCTCCTCGGCGCGGCGGGCGCGGGCGACATCGGCCAGCATTTTCCGGACCACGATGCGCGCTGGAAAGACGCCGACAGCCGCGTCCTCTTGCGCGAAGTCGGCAGGATGATCGCATCGCGCGGCCTCGAGATCGCGAATTGCGATGTCACGCTGGTCGCCGAGGCGCCTCGCATTGCGGCCCACCGCGAGGCGATGTGCGCCAATATCGCGGCCGACCTCGAACTCGACCGCGATCGCGTGAATGTCAAGGCAACTACCGCCGAGGGGCTCGGTGCGCTCGGCCGCGGCGAGGGCATCGCGGCCCATGCCGTAGTCCTGTTGCTGGAAGGGGACCGTGTCTGAGGACGGCCGGCTTCTGGCCTGGCGCCAGACCGCCCTCGAGCCTCCCTGCGCGCACGGCGGCGCGCCGGCGACCGGCGTGATCCGGACCGATCCGGAGGACTTCCTGGTGGAGGAACGCCTGGGCTTCGCGCCGGATGGCGGACCCGGGCATTTCCTGCTGCTGGTCGAAAAGCGCGATGCCAATACGCTGTTCGTCGCACGGTCCCTTGCGCGACTCGCGGCGCTGCCGCCCGCCGAGATCGGATTTGCCGGGCTCAAGGATCGGCGCGCGGTCGCGCGCCAGTGGTTCTCGATGCCAGCGCGCAGGGACCGCCCGCCGCCCACGGGCCAGGTGGGCGACGGATTCCGCGTGCTGGAAGTGCATCCGCACTCGCGCAAGCTGCGGCGGGGCGCGCTGGCTGCCAATCGCTTCCGGTTGCGGGTGCGCGAGCTCCGCGGCGATCTCGATGCGCTCCGCGCGCGCCTGGAGATGATCGCTGGCGCGGGCGCGCCGAATTACTTCGGCCCGCAACGATTCGGTCGCGGCGGGGCGAATCTGCAGCGGGTCAACCAATGGATCGAGTCCGGCAGGCTGCCGCGCGAGCGCGCGGCAAGGGGCTTCCTGCTGTCGGCCGCGCGTTCGCTGGCATTCAACGCGGTTCTCGGCCGGCGGGTCGCCGACGGCAGCTGGAATCGCCTGCTGCCTGGCGAAATCGCGAGCCTTGCCGGCAGCTCCTCGGTATTCCGCATAGCAGGGCTCGACGCGGAACTCGTCCGTCGCTGTCACGCGGGCGATATTCATCCCAGCGGCCCGCTGTGCGGGTCGGGCGACATGCAGCCCGCGGATGATTGCGCGTCCGTCGAACTTCAGGTGCTGGAGACGCTGGCGCCATTGCCCGAGCGGCTGGCAGGAGTGGTAGCCGGCGAACGGCGCGCGCTGGTGCTGCGGCCCGCGGCGCTGGCCTGGAGCGCTGGCGGGGAGGAACTCGAAATCAGCTTCGAACTGCGGCGCGGCGCATTCGCCACCAGCCTGCTGCGCGAGGCGGTGGCAGTGACCATGCCGGCAGCAGAAACCGATTGAGTCCCTCAGGGGTCGAGCAGGACGTAGAGCGCGCCGGTGCCGCCGTCCGGCCGGCGCGCAGAACAGAATGCCGCGACGGCTTCATGCTGGCGCAGCCAGCGGTTGACGGCGGCTTTCAGCACCGGTCCACGCTCGCCGGAGCCACGCCCCTTGCCGTGCACGATACGCACGCAGCGCAGGCCGCGGCGGCCCGCTTCGGCCAGAAA
>JBAQWM010000402.1:0-1619 GCA_049298915.1 Steroidobacteraceae bacterium
GCTGAGACCCGGTGGTTTCGCGGCCAATCTGCCGGCGCTGCAGCAGTCGGCGCCGGCCGGCGGGTTCTTCGATACGCCGCTGACGGACGAGGACGGCGTCGTGCGCCGCGCGCCGCTGTTCCAGTCCTATCGCGGCCAGCTATACGAATCGCTCGCCTTCAGCGTGGCGCGGCTCGCGCGCGGCTCGCCGCCGGTCAGTTTTGCATTCGACGCGGGCCGACGCGGGCAGCTCGCTTACATGACGCTGGGTGACACCCGCATCGCGCTCGATGCAGAGGGTGCCGTGCTGATCCCGTTTCGCGGTCCGCTCGGAAGCTTTCGCTATGTGTCCGCGAGCGCGGTGCTGAATGGCAGCGCTCCAGCGGAGGCGCTGGACGATGCAATCGTGCTGCTCGGCGCCAGTGCGCCCGGATTGCAGGATGTGCGCGCCGTGCCGGTCGCAAAGGAGTACATCGGCGTCGAAGCGCACGCAAATCTCGTCTCGGGCCTGCTGGACGGCACGATACCGTCGCGACCGCGCCAGTCCGCGCTGACGGAAGTGCTGGCGCTGGTCGTCATCGCGATGGTGACTGCGCTGCTGCTGCCGCGGCTCGCGCCGATCGCGGGGTTCGCGCTGTTTCTCGGCCTGGTCGGCGCCGCGATCGCGCTGAATCTGATGCTCTGGGCGCGCTATGGCCTGGTATTGCCGCTCGGCTCATTGCTCGCATACACGACGATCGCCGCCCTGCTGCAATTGACCTGGGGCTACGTTACTGCAACCCGGCGCAGGCAGCGGCTCTCGCGCATATTCGGGCAGTACGTGCCTGCCGAGATCGTGAGCGAACTGGATAGCGGCGGTGCCGAGGTTTCGCTCGAGGGCGAAAGCCGCGAAATGTCGGTGCTGTTCTCGGATGTGCGCGGCTTCACGACGATTTCCGAGGGACTCGGACCGCGCGAACTGACCCGGTTGATGAATGAATTCCTGACGCCGATCACGGCGGTCATCCACCGCCATCGCGGTACAATCGACAAGTACATGGGCGATGCCGTGATGGCATTCTGGGGCGCGCCGCTGCCTGACGCGGATCACGCGGGAAATGCCGTCCGGGCGGCGCTCGCGATGGTCTCCGAATTGCGATCGCTGCGTCCGGCTTTTCAGGAGCGCGGCTGGCCGCCGATAGCCATCGGCGTCGGGATCGCGAGCGGCGAAATGAATGTCGGCAACATGGGATCCCGGTTCCGGGCCGCCTACACAGTGCTGGGTGACACCGTGAATCTGGGATCGCGGCTCGAAGGTCTGACCAAGCGCTACGGCGTGGACATCATCGTGAGCGCCGCGACCGCGGCGCTCGTGCCCGATATCGCATTCCGCGAACTCGACCGCGTGCGCGTCAAGGGCAAGCAGGAGCCGGTCGCGATACTGGAACCGCTGGGACCGCGCGACCGGGTCACGGAACCGGAGCGGCTTGCAGTGGCCCGTTTCGCCGATGCCCTGGTGCACTACCGGGCACGGGCCTGGAATGAAGCCGAGACGATCATCGCGGAACTCGCCGCCCTGGACGATGTTCCGCTGTATCCGCTCTACCTTGAGCGCATCCGCCATTTTCGCGCGAATCCGCCGCCACAGGAATGGGATGGTG
>JBAQWM010000403.1:0-4323 GCA_049298915.1 Steroidobacteraceae bacterium
GGACACGACGCGCGCGATCTCGTACTACAAGCAGGCCTGGCCGCTGCTCGAGGAGACCAGTACGACGGAGTCTCTCAATCCGCTGCTTGCACCGAGGCCCATGTTTTACCGACTGCCTCCGAAACTTCGACAGAACCGTGCACTGCAACGAGGAAATGCCGTGGAGCGGCAGATTGAATTCGTAATGACCATTACTGACCGCGGGGATGTATCGGACCTGGTCCGTAAAGGCGGCGACATGTCGGAAGGCCAGAGCTGGCAGGTCGCGCGCACACTTAACCGTGCGACATTCAGTCCGCGATTCGAAAACGGTGAGCCGGTCGCGACGACCGAGTTCGTATTCACCGAATCCAGGTTCGAAATAAAGCGCGAAGAGGTAGAAGCTCCTGCGGAATCGGCCGATCGTTGACCCTTGCCCGCTGGGCCTTGCCGGACCGCTGTGCGCTCAGCCTTCCGGGGTCACCGATGGATTGCCGTAGTGGCGCTGGCGATTCATCGTTTGCTCTACTTCGGCTCTGCTGGCCTCGATGTCTGCTGCTCGCCGGCAGACCTTGATCGACCGGTGTGAACCGGTCGGCGTTTCCTTCCGGCATACCCAGTCTTTGGCGTCCGTCGGGGGTCCCTCAGTGGCCGCAGCCGGCGTAGCCGCCAGCTTGTCACTTTTCGCCTCGCTGATATCCGTGTTCCCGGATGGAATCGCATCTTCGACTTCGGCCTTTGGCACCACGCTGGTAGTGCTTGGATCGACTGGCAGGGCGTCCGAAGACTGCGCCAGTGGAACAACGGCGAAGCACAGCACGAACGCGACGGCCACCGGCAGTCGTGTGGGCGAACATAACATGGCGGGTAAATCCTCCAAATGGAATATTCTATCGTATCCTTGGTACAAGTCGCCAGTTGCCGGTCGGTGCAAGAGCCGCAGCGCCGGGCAATGGGGTACGATCCGGCCGAGCCATCAGGAGGCTACCGCATGTTCGAGTACCTGGTCGTCATTGCGCTACTGTCGGGGCAGGAAGCCTCTCGCACGGTCGACTGCCGGCTGATCGAGGACAATGCCGAGCGGCTTGCCTGTTACGATTCGACTGCCGGACGCCCGCCTGGCAGCGCGCCAATTCCCGGCAAGGCGGAGAATCCGCAGGAAGCCGCGCCGGCCGTCGAAGACTTCGGTCTGACCGACGAGCAACGCGACCGAAAGAAGCAGAATCCTCCGGCCACGATCGACATGGTCGAGACCCGGGTCGCGGCCGTCGAGCGCCAGCCATGGGATGATCGGTTCACCCTGACGCTCGATAATGGGCAGAAATGGGCACAGCTCGAACCCACGCCCATCCAGCGCTTCCGTGTGGGAGATGCGATCACCATTCGCAAGGCCGCATTCAATTCGTACCTGGCGCGCGGACCGAACTCCGGAACCGGGGTCCGGGTTCGCCGGCTCGACTAGGGACGCGCTGCCGATTGGCGCTTCGCCTCCGTGTCAAAACGGTAGCCGAACCGCTCGATGACAGACGCGTCACGCAGCGCCACGAGTTCGCGCGTCGCGTCGTCGTAATATTCCCAATACGGCCGGTGAACGCTCGTGTTGGGGCGATCGCGGTTGCGGATGTAATCCGTCATTTCGGCGTTCAATCTGATTCCCCGGGACTCAAGAAATGCGGCCAGATCGGTCCGCAAGGATTCGGTCCTTCCGAAGGTGACATTCGTGCCGTCGCCATACATTCGCCGGTACATGAACGAATAGAACCCGCCGGAGGATCCGGCGAGTAATGCTAGGCAATTCCGCGTCAGGTTGATGCCGCGCCCGGTGAACCGTTCGGGCAGCCTTGATCGCAATTCAGAAAGCCGGTCCGACTGCTCGCCGAGTGTCACGATATTCCGCAGGGTCCCGGCGAAGCCAAGTCGCCCGTTTTCGCTGGTGGAGTCGTACAGTGGATTGGGCACCGGCTGCATGACCTGAAAGCTGTACCAGGAGACGTAATATTCCCAAGGGTTGCGGACCAGCCCGAATAATGGCAAGCCATTGAATTGTAACGGAAGATATGCGCGTGGCAGGTGATAACCGATCAATCGCGCTTCCGCGAAGAAGCGCAGCAGGAACTGGTTGACGAAGGTGCCGCCGGACTTGTGCAGATGCAGGAAGACAAATCGTCCGGTGACGATCATCGCGGGTCGGCCGCTGCTGCATTGGCCGCCAGGTACAGCTCCTGGAATCGGCGCATGACCTCCGGATCCTCGACGCCAAGATCCGGATCGCCCGCCGCGATCAGCTGGATCAATTCCGGCGCAGGCAGAAAGTCGCAGATCAGGTGCGTGCGAGCATGCACCGGGTCGTCGTTCAGAACTCCGTGCGTGCCGCTGTTGTTTAAGGCCCAGACTTCGCCGGGCAGCATGTGGTAGCGCTTGCCCTCGACCATCATCACGACCCGCGGATTGGTGATGACCGCGACATGCAGGCGGATCGTGCGGTCCAGATAGCGGCCTGCGTCCGCATGACACGGGATATTGGCGCCGGGCGCGAGGCGCGCGAGGACGCAGCGCATCGGCGGTGCGGGAATCATCTGGCTGATCAACTGCCGGACCGTCGGCAGCAGCGCGAGCGGTGGGCGGTCCTCCAGCGGCTTTCTTCCTTCCGCAGGGGCATATCCGCGCAGGAAAATAGCGTCCGCCCGGTCGTGCACGCCGCCCCGGCCGCTCCGGCATCCCCAGACGTCCTGCGGCAGTGCATTGACCTCGGCAGCGAGTCGCACACCGTCGACTCTCGTCGGCAGTCGAACGCAGGCTCCGATCAGGCGGTGCTTGTCGATGACGGGCAGCAGGTCGAGGTCAATATCCACGACGCTTTATCGTGCAAGACGTGCTACGACCGCTGTGAGCGATGGTAGGACGCGGTCAATCTCAGCTGCATCCTGTCTCCACTTGTCAAGATGCGGCGCAGTCTGTGTGTGTCGGGAATGCGGTAACGGTCTGGACAGGTATTCGACGAGCCGTGGGTCCATGGAAAGTCCCGCGAATTCCAGCAACCTGGCGACTTCCGACTTTGGATCGCCGATCAGGTCTTCGTAACGCACTGTCGTCCAGCGATCGCGCGGGACCTGCTGGAGGTCGTCAAGGATCGTTTCGTTTGCCGCCTGCCATTGAAATGCCACAATTTCCTCGATTGGCCGACCGCGCAGTCGCTCGTAGTTGGGAGGTAACAGCAGCGACCAGGGGCCATCCCAACCCGTCAGATTACGATACGTGACCCAGCCACTGGAGCGCCAGGCCTGGATCATGCTGCTGAGGTTGGCGCGTAGATCGCGGTGCAAGAAAACGAATCTCGCATCGGGAAATAGCTGAAGCAGGAACGGTACTCGCAGCGCGTTCTTCGGCGTCTTCTCCAGCAGCCGGACATTCGCAGCTGCCGGTGGCGGAGCTCCGTCACGATCGCGCAGTTCGGTCGCGAACCTACGACGCAATTCAGCGACGACTGAATCCCTTGCGTCGATTCCGGTCAGCCGGTTGGAATTCACTGCTCCGCCGCCCGGACGCAACGCGTCGATGCTGTCAAACAGCCTGTGGCTCTCTCCGCCGATCGTATAAAGACCCGCCGCCTGTGCAAGCGTCTCAAACAGCAGGGTGCTGCCGGCCCTCGGAGCGCTCAGGATAATGATCGGGCGCTCGATGACCGGCAGTTCGGTCGGTGTGGCTGAGTCGCCGACGCCATCGAGGGATCCAACCTGAAACAGGGATCCGGTGAACGCGCTCCGGACTGCAGACCCAGCCCCTGCCTGGCTACCGGGCATGGCAGCAGCAGCGACGTTGAATTCAGCGGCCTCCCTGCGAGCGCCGGCGCCGCCGAACAACTGTGCCAGAAGGCGGGCGTTGAGCACGGCTTGCGCGTTCGTGCTTGCACCCGCGACGACGATCGTCGGTAGCTGACTGACCTGCTCGCGAAGGAAGCTGGCAAGCCGCTGATAATGCGCGGTCGCAGCCGGATCGGCTCCAAACAGGCTCCAAAGCGAACGCCAGTCGCGGCAAAAATCGACGATCAGCGTGACGAATTGGCCGATCGCTGCGGCGGACCCCGGACTCTCGTCCGCGGGCGCGAGGTCGGCCAGCAAATCGTACGCCAGCTGCTCCACTTCCGCGGGCGGCATCAACGGTGCGACATTGAAACGTTCGATCAGCAGGTTGGGCCGGGCGGCTGGATCGTACGGGACAAGCCGCGCATCCGGATTCGGCTGCTCGAATCGATCCACCTGCCCCTGACCGACGAGCCTCCAGAATGCTGAAGTACCGGTCGTGTCGGCGACCAGATGGATTCGCGCATCGCTGGCCGGATTCAGG
>JBAQWM010000404.1:0-8860 GCA_049298915.1 Steroidobacteraceae bacterium
CCTCCATGCCTGATCGCCTTCTCGCCCGGCGCGCAGTGCAGGTCCATGCCACTGAATGGTTGCAAATGCTGCCCCCGGCCGCGCGCTTCGTGATCCAGGGCGGGCCGCCGGTGTGTGCCATTGCAAGCGGGATATTCGGAGTGGCGCTCTCAGAGAATGCATGCCGCGCCAGCCTGCGCGGCGATCGCGCCGCACTGTGGCTTGGGCCCGGGGAACACCTGCTGCTGGCGCGGGCTGAGGATGCAGGGATATTGCTGGCGGACCTCGAGTCGGCATTGAGCGGCGTGGCGCACTCGCTGGTGGACGTCAGTCATCGCCAGATTTCCCTGCGGCTGGGCGGCCCCGACGCAAGCGCAATACTCAATACCGGGTGCCCGCTGGATCTTGATGAGGCGGCGTTCCCGGTCGGCATGTGCACGCGCACACTGCTGGGCAAGGCGGACATCGTTCTCTGGCGCACCGGCGCCGCGGAGTTTCAGCTCGAAGTCTGGCGTTCCTTTTCCGACTATGTGTCGCGATGGCTGCTCGAGGCCGCCAGCGACTTCGCCGTGCCGGGTTGAAGCGCGACCGCCGCGCCGGCTGGAGAATCCGGTCCCTTACCTCTGCGAGGTCTGCCAGTCAGGCGCCGTGTAATGGCCCAGGGCGGCGGGCGGCAGCAGCGGCCTGCCAAGAATATGGTCGGCGGCTTTTTCAGCCAGCATGATGGTCGGGGCGTTCAGGTTTCCGGTCGTGACCGACGGCATGATCGACGAATCGACCACGCGCAGGCCCTCGATGCCGATCACCCGCGTCTCTGCGTCAACGACCGCCATCGGGTCATCGTGCCGGCCCATCTTGCAGCTGCACGAGGGGTGATAGGCGCTCTCGACCTTTGCCCGGACGAAAGCATCGATCTGTTCGTTCGTCACGACCTCCGCGCCGGGCTGGATCTCGCGCCCGCGGTACGGATCGAATGCAGCCTGCGCGAAGATCTCGCGCGCGAGACGCACGCCGGCCCGGAACTCGACGAGGTCGTCCCCGTGGCTCAGATAGTTGAACCGGATCCGTGGCTTGTCGCGCGCGTCGCGCGTGGCGAGGCGCACCCACCCGCGACTCTTCGAGCGCATCGGCCCGACGTGCGCCTGAAAACCGTGTTCCCTGGCCAGCGAGGAGCCATCGTAGGTCACGGCGAGCGGCAGGAAGTGAAACTGGATGTCCGGGTAAGGTACGCCAGCGCGGCTGCGGATGAAGCCGCCGGTTTCGAAATGATTGGTCGCGCCCAGGCCGTTCTTGAAGAGCAGCCACCTCGCGCCGATCAACGCGCGCGCGACCAGGCCCATCGATGAATAAAGCGTAATCGGCTGCGTGCAGGCGACCTGGAAATACAACTCGATGTGATCCTGCAGGTTCTCGCCGACGCCCGGCAGCTCGTGCACGACCGCGATGCCATGTTCGCGCAGCTCGGTCGCCGGCCCGACCCCGGACAGCTTCAGGAGCTTGGGCGAATCGATCGAGCCGGTGCTCAGGATCACTTCGCGGCGTGCATGCACGGCGTGCAGCGTTTCACCCCGGCGATATTCGACACCCACCGCCCGACGGCCCTCGAACAGGACACGCGTGGCGAGTGCGTGCGTGCGCACCGCAAGATTCCGGCGATTCAGTGCCGGACGCAGGTACGCATTGGCGGCGCTGCACCGGCGCCCGTTGCCCACCGTCATGTCGAGCCGGCCGAATCCTTCCTGCTGATAGCCGTTGATGTCGGCGGTCCGCGCATAGCCTGCCTGGACCGCCGCCTCGAGCCAGGCTGCATGCAACGGGTTCGACAGCATCCCGTAGCAGGTCTGCAGCGGGCCCGCATCTCCCCGGTATGCGTCGCCGCCCGCTGCGCGCGTCTCGGCGCGGCGAAAGTAAGGCAGCACAGCGGCGTAGTTCCAGCCGGTCGCGCCCTCCGCCTCCCAGCGGTCGAAATCCCGCGGGTTGCCACGCACGTAGACGAGCCCGTTGATCGAGGATGAACCGCCGAGAACCTTGCCGCGCGGCGTGTGCAGCCGCCGCCCGCCAAGACCGGGTTCCGGCTCGGTGTAGTAGCGCCAGTCGTACTTTTTCATCCCCATCGGGATCGACAGGGCCGAGGGCATCTGCACGAAAATGGAGCGGTCCGAGCCGCCGTATTCGAGGACCAGGACCGTGTTGCGCCCGTCTTCCGTCAACCGGTTTGCGAGCACGCAGCCCGCGGATCCCGCCCCGACGATGACGTAGTCGAATGCCTCAGTAGGGCGCATCGATGTCGCCCTTTGCGACATAAACGCTCTTCAGCTGCGTGTAGTGCTCCATGGCGGCACGGCCATTCTCCCGCCCGAGGCCGGAAAGCTTGACGCCGCCGAATGGCAGCTCGATGGGTGTCACGTTGAAGTGATTGATCCAGCAGGTCCCGGCCTCGAGCATTGCAATCACGCGGTGCGCACGGTTCAGGTCATTGGTGAAGATGCCGGCCGACAGGCCGAACTCGGTGGCATTCGCGCGCCTGACGACTTCCCATTCGTCCTCGAACTCGAGCACCGACATGACCGGGCCGAAGATTTCCTCCCGGACGATGCTCATGTCGTCGCCGCAGCCGTCGAAAACCGTCGGCTCGACGAAGAAGCCCCGCGCGAGCGCGCCCTCGGTGCGGCGATTGCCGCCCACGATGACGCGCGCGCCGTCCGCGCGCCCGCGCGCGATGTAGCCAAGCACATTCTCCATGTGCTCTTCGGAGATCAGTGAACCGACCTGGGTCGCCGGATCCATCGGATCGCCGATGCGCATCGCCGCGACCCGCGCAACGAGGCGGCGCACGAACTCCTGCCTGACGGCGCGATGGACGAACACCCGCGTGCCGTTCGAGCACACCTCGCCGGCGGAGTAGAAATTGGCGAGCAATGCGCCGGAGACGGCCTGATCGAGCTTCGCGTCCTCGAAAACGATCAGCGGCGACTTGCCGCCGAGCTCGAGCGTCACGGCCTTGAGCGTGCTGGACGCATCGGTCATGACGGCCTTGCCGGTGCCGACCGAGCCGGTGAGCGAGATCTTGCGAATCGCCGGGTGGCGCGTCAGCAGCCGGCCGGTCTCGGAGTGGCCTTGCACGACCTGGAAGATTCCGGGCGGGAGGCCGGCCTCGTGGTAGGCGCGCTCGAGCTCGACCGCGGTGAGCGGCGTCAGGCTGGCCGGCTTGAAGATCATCGCGTTGCCGAAGGCGAGCGCGGGGGCCGACTTCCAGCACGCGATCTGCAGGGGGTAGTTCCAGGCCCCGATGCCGGCGACGATGCCGAGCGGCTCGCGACGCGTATAACCGAAAGCCTGCGGGCCGAGGTCGATGTGCTCGCCGGCCGCGCTCTGTGCGAGAGCGGCGAAATACTCGAGGCATTCCGCGCCGGAGATGACATCGACGACGCGCGTTTCCTGGATTGGCTTGCCGGTATCGCGCGTCTCGAGCGCGGCCAGCTCATCGTTGCGCTCGCGCAGGATCGCGGCGGCACGGCGCATTATTCGCGCGCGCTCCGCTGCCCCCATCTCCGCCCACGGCGGCTGGGCCCGGCGGGCAGCGAGCACCGCCGCATCGACTTCTTCCGGGCCAGCGATGTCCACGTGACCGAGCAACTCGCCGGTCGCGGGATTTCGCGAGGCCAGGCGCCGGCCAATGGCGGGGGCAGCCAAGGCATGGGCCGGCGAATTCAGTAAAGGCACGGCTGCGGACGCGCCGCCCTTCAGTCGTTCATCGACGAATGCAGTCACCATCGCGCGCGCAGTAGCGCTGTCCGCTTCGCGCCAGCCGGACAAGGCCGCGCGCAGCCACACGCCGTCGATCATCGCTGCGATCATCGCGGCGAGGCCTTTTGCCTCCTGCGCCGGCATGAGTTGCTTGAGGGCGCTCTGCAGATTGGAAAGCATGCGGCGCTGATAGGCGGTCTGGATGCGCCGGAAGATCTCGACCTGCAATACCTGGCCCCAGAATGCGAGCCAGACCCTGCCGGTGCGCGGATTGCACAGTTCCGGCGCCAGATTGGCGTCGATGAGCGCCTGGATTCGCTCGCGCGGCGTGGTGGTCGGCGCTAGGCGGATACGGACCTCCTCGCTGAGGCGACGCACCAGGCTTCGAAATGCCGCGGCCAGTACGCCGTCCTTGTCGCCGAAGTAGTGCGCGACGAGGCCTGGCGACACGCCGGCCCTGCGCGCGACCTGCATCAGTGTCGTGCCGACAAAGCCAAGCTCCGCGAGGCAATCGATGGTCACCTCGACGAGCTGGGAGCGCCGGGCATCTTCGCTGAAACGCGCCGTTGCGGACGGAGATCGGGTCGTTGAATGTCGGTTCAATTTACCTGGCCTTTGCCTTTGAAACGGCGTCCTGGCTGAACCGCATTGAGCATAGCTCGGGTGGCTCCCGCCGATCGTGTCTCAATAAATAGCAAGCAATTTCAATGCCTTGAATAAACCCAGCCAAACGCTCAGCAAGTCGCTGAACGAGTATTCAATCAACTTGCCATTGATGATGCAAGCAGGCGGGCGCGCAGGGAACCATCAGCAAGCGGTGTATCAGGCGATCGGCTGAGCCTGCGCGGCGTTGATTCCGGGCACCGGTGCCGGCGCGGACAGGTCAATGCCGCTCGCCTGCAGCTGCCGGCGCAATCCTTCGAGCTCCCGTTCGTAATGACGCCAATGGGCAACGGCCGAATCGTAGATCGGGCGGCGGACCTGATGGGCGCTATGGGTCATGCTCGGGGCGGGGGTCCGATGGAATTCCACGCACGATTCCTGCCAGTCCAGCCCGCAGTACTCAAGCAGCCGGCTCGTTTCGCCGCGCTGGTCGGCCACGAGCCGTTCATAACTGAGATCGTGAATGAACCCCGGCAGGGTCGCGCGCCAGTGTGCCATCAGCCTGCGATAGGAGATGTAATAGCGCCCGAGTTCGTCGAGATCGTAGGAGAACGGATAGCCGCTCCGGAACAGCGTGCGATAGATCGCATAGCATGCGGCCAGCGGGTGGCGGGCAACGTGGATGATCTTGGCCTGCGGCAGCGCCCGATGGATCAGTCCGCAATGCAGGAAATTGACCGGCATCTTGTCGATGAAAAACCGTCGCGGCGCGCCCGCCGGCCTGCTGCAGGCCAGGTACTCGCGTCCGAGCGATGGTGTGTCGATCAGCGCCGACCAGCGCGCGATCTCGGCGGGCGACAGATCGCGCCGGCCGGCTTTCCTGCCGGCCGCGGCGGCGATCAGGCGGGTCAGATGAGGGAGTTCGCCGGCCGCTACGACCTCCGAGTGGCTCGACAGGATCCGCTCGACGAGCGTTGAACCGCTGCGTGGCAGGCCGACGATGAAGATCGCCGCCTCGCCGCCGGCAGCGGGGGCACCGGCAGGCGCAGCCCCCGGAAAGGCCTCAATCAGCGCCGCGACCAGCGCCTCGTCGCTCGCCGGGTCATAGTTCATCTGCGCGCGCTTCAGGCGCGCCGCCCTGGCAAGCTCGGCGAAGGATTCGCCATGGCGCCCGAGGTCCTCGTATTCCTTGGCGAGTGCGTGGCGCAGCTGCAACTCGGCCCCGGGATCCGGCGGCGAAATTGCGAGCAGTTTCTCGAGCGTTGCGACGTGGTTGCGCTCGGCGGTCTGGGTGCGGAGCTCCGAGCGGTTGACATAGGCTTCATACTCGCGCGGATTCAGTTCCAGCACCCGGTCATAGTCGGCTTCCGCGCCTTCCAGATCACCGACGAAGCGCCGCACCAGCGCGCGGTTGAAATGAAAGGCAGCACGATCCGGCGCGAGCCCGACGGCGCGCTCGTGGAATGCGAGCGACCGGTGATGTTCGGCGATCGAGCGATAGAAGGTGCCGATGGCATCGAGCGCTGCGGCATCGTTTCCCGCCGCGCGCGCTGCGGTCTCGGCGACTTCGATCGCCTCGGCACGCCGGTCGAGGCCACCGAGGCACTGTGCCAGTCGCAGCAGGCAGCGCGGATCCGCGGGAGCGAGACGCACGGCACTTTCGGCGGATTCGAGCGCCCGTTCGAAGTCGCCGAGCTGCTGCGCGATGATGCTCGCCAGCAGCCACCCAGGCGCAAGATCCGGGTGCGTGCCGGTCAGCACTCGGCAGAGCGAATCGGCGCCAGCGAAGTCCCGCGCCTGCAGCCTGCGGGCGACTTCCTGGTGGAGGCTTGCGGCATCGGACCCGCTCGTATGTAGCTCCAAAGAAAAACGCCGGCCGAACGTCGATACGTCCGGCCGGCGCGTCTCAAAGGCCGGTCAAATCAGAACTGACCGCTCAATGTCAGGAAGAACTGACGCGGCGATCCCACCTGGAATGTCTGGTTGTCGCCACGGTTGCCGAATCCATTCGAGCCGATCGTCGAGACGTAGTCCTCTTCGGTCAGGTTCGAAACGTTTGCCTGCACCGTGATGTTCTTGCCGACTCCGATGTCCTGCAACCGGTAGCCGAGCCCGAGATTGAGAACGGTGTACGAGCTGACATAACCTTTGCCGTCACCGGCGACCAGGTCATTCGTGTAGGTGAAATAGCGCTTGCCGGCGTAGTCGACCCCCAGCTTGCCGAAGTACTTGCCATTGTCGTAGCCGAGTTCCGACTTGAGCAGCTCTTCCGGGGCGTCAACCACCGTCTTGCCGCCGGTCGGGGTGATCGTCGTCACCGGGACGCCTCCGACGATGGCGATGCTGACGACGTCATCCTGGTACTCGGACTGGTTGTAGCTCACCGAGTTGTACCAGTTCCAGTCGTCCATGAATGCCCAGCGCATGCCGAGTTCGGCGCCCTGCGTTTCGACGTCGCCGACATTCTGCAGCGCGGTCGGGTTGCCGACGATGCCGGCGCCGATCGTGTTGACCAGCAGTCGGTCCTTGAAATCCACCATGTAGACCGTGGCCACGGCCTGGATGGTGCCCGTGTTGTAGCGCCAGCCGAGCTCGTAGGTCTTCGAGGTCTCCGGCGACAGTCCGCCACTCGCTTGCAGCGCGGCGAAATTGACTGCGGTCGTCGCAAACGGCGAAGAACCGGTCACCGCTCCGATGAACGCGCGCATGTTCTCCGTGTAGCTGCCGAACACCTCGTTCTGGTCGTTGAGCACGTAGTTGAAACCGACCTGCGGCAGGAAGCTCTCGTCGGCCTTGATCTGCCCCGAGGGACCCGGGCTCGATCGAATATCTATCTCCTTGCGTGCCTGGTTCTTGACTTCCAGGGACTTGAAGCCGAAATTGATCCTGAGAGCGTCATTGATCGCCCAGGTGTCCTGCAGGAAGAACATCGTGGTATCGGTGGTGAATCCGTACTGCCAGTCGGTCCGGAATGGTTCGCGCATGAAACTGAGCGAGTTCCGCTGCGGTGACGATCGCCTGAGCCCGTAGAACCGGCGCGCCTGGTTGAAATCGTTGGTCTCGTACCAGAGGCCGCCCTTCACGGTGTGCTGGCCCAGCTCAAAGGTCAGCGCCGATGTCAGACCGACGCGGTCGATGTCGTACTCGGTCGTGCGCACCGATATCGGCGCCGGATTCGCGATTGTCCCGCCGCTGCCATCCGCCGCGCCGACCGGGGTCGCCCGGTACGGTGTAAACCAGATGCCCTGGCCATCGTTCTGGTGCCGATAGAGGGTCGTGTCCCAGACCGTGTTTTCGCCGAGCGGCATGTTGAGAGTCGCTCCCGCGAGCTCGTCCTTGCGCAGGCCTGCGGCGTTCGCGTAGGTATCGTCCGGCGTCAGGATCGGCGCCGGATACGGGCCGCCGGGATAGGTGCCGCCGGCTTGGTAGATATCCGCTACCTGCACGTGCAGCGCATAGTCATGCGACTGGTTGTCCCAGCTGTAACCGAGCCGGTTCAGCATTTCGTAGGACATGTCCTGGTAGTCGTTTTCCTGGCGGTCCGACCAGTTGAAGAAGGCGGTCAGGCTGCCTTCGCCGACCGGCTGCACGAGCTTGAAATTGATCATCTCCTGTTTCTGGTCGCCGGTGCCTTTCCACTTTTCGCTGTTCTGGTTGGTGTAGCTCAGGGACATGCGTGTCCGGGCGCTTCCGAGCTCACCCGAGTTGAACTTGAGGAAACCGCGCACGGTCGAGTCTTCGCCGCCGGTCATCGCGACGTTGATGCCGCTATCCTCCGTCGGGTTGGCCGAGAAGAACTGCAGTGTGCCGCCAAGGTTGCTCGAAGAGGCGGTTTCGAGCGAACCGGCGCCCTGCGACAGGAGGGCACTGCCGATATTTTCGGACGAAATGGCGCGGCTGATGTGCAGGCCATTGTGATTGCCGTAGCTCATGTCGCCGAGCGGCACGCCGTCGAGCGTGAAGCCGAGCTGGTTCTGATTGAAGCCGCGCACCGAAATGCGGGCCGACCACTCATAGGCGCCGTATGGATCGGCGGACTGGAAACTGACGCCCGGCAGCTTCGCAATGGCCTTCAGGGCGCTGGTGCCGGGTGCTTCCTTGCTGATCTCGATCGCAGTGATCTCGGCAACCTGCCTCGACTGGCCGCGCCCGAATACCAGGACTTCCTCGAGTGCCGCAGCCGAGCCCGTTTCTGCAGCCGAGGCGCTCGCCGCCGACAACACCGCCACGACTGCTGCCGCTACGTTCATTGCCCGCACCGACTGCGGCCTGCTCATTGCTACTGTCATGAATGACAACTCCTGATTATTTCTGGGCGGTGGCCAAGCTGCCACCGGACTTGTTGTGGAATCTACACGCCCCCTGATCGAGGTCCGGGCGATCGCGGGAGTTCTGGCACGCCAGAGCATCCCGGAAACTACGCGGGACCGGTCGCATCTTACCCGGTTCGCGCTCCCAAGCAACTTGCGACCATCGCCTCAGAAGGCGGGTGTAAATTTGTAGCTTCCAGGCAACAGGTGCGGGCGTTCGG
>JBAQWM010000405.1:0-4354 GCA_049298915.1 Steroidobacteraceae bacterium
CGGCGCGCCGACGCGCGCCGACCGCTGCATCGCATAGTTAGAGCGCAGATCACTTGTGCGCTTCCATATAGGCACGGAGCAGCGCATTCATGCGGGACTGATAACCGGCCCCTTGGGACTTGAACCAGTCGATAACGTCGGAATCGACCCGCAACGTAAGTAGGGATTTCTTCGGCACGGGCTTCAATCCTTTACGGGCTACTGCCTTTGCGAACATCTGGGGCGTCCATTCAGGCGCGTCGCCGTCGCGAACGATCGCACCATAGGACTGGGCCCGCACCCTGGCGAGATCAGTACGTGATTTGCGAGAAGTAGAAGCGCGCTTCATGTTTCGTGGCTTTCCGGATAGAAATGATGCGAATTTCCTCACCCTGTTCGGTATGAGCTACCGAGACCACCTGGTCTTCCAGCAACCCCAGTGTGAGAAAGCGTTGTTCGCCATAGTTTTCCCGGGTGTCCTCGGCCGTGAAAGTCACGCCTCGGAAAATCTTCACCGCATCCGCGAAATCGACGCCGTGCTTGCGAAGGTTTAGTCGCCGCTTGGCTTCGTCCCAGACGAACATGGCATAGTGTAGCTACAAACCGTAGCTACGGCAAGTTCTCTAGATCTGCGCTCTAACGTCCGTGTTGAGCGAGCCGCGCGAAACTGTTCCAGCGCGCCGCAGGCGTAAAATCTCTCCGCGCGCCTGCGGCGCGCCTCCCGCAAGCTCTCACGGACCGCTCCAACGCATAGTTAGGTGTCGCGTTCATTTTGCCTCTGAAGAGCTTCTCTATACTCCTTCTCAGCGGCCATGGACTCGCGAATGTATGGAGTTGCCCCGCTTCCGTGGACGGGTAGTTTCCTAAATCGTCACTTCCTGTCCCGCCAGTAATCTCCTCTCAAAGTTGTTCGGTGACAAGCGGCCGATCGACGAGTGACGGCGATGCGGGTTGTACCAACCTTCGATCCATTCGAACAGGGCCATTCTGGCCTCGGCTTTCGACTTGAAGCGGCGATGCTTGAGCAGCTCCTTCTCGAGCGAGGCGAACACGCTCTCGGCCATGGCGTTGTCGTAGGCGTCGCCCACCGTGCCCATCGACGGCATCACGTTCATCTCCTGGCAGCGTTTGCCGAACGCGTAGCTGGTGTATTGGGTGAATTCCAGCGGTCGTCGCAACATCTCGCTGAAGGAGGTGTTGTATGGGACGACCGCCAGGGTGGGTTCAGGAACGGACAGGCCGGGCGCCAATGCGATCGCCGGGCCGGCCAGGTGTCAATCAACGGAAGGCCGAGCAAGGGTTCTGGCTCCGCATTGCTGCAGGGGCTTCGAGCGAAGACGCAGCCTCTGCGAGCGGCGTATCACAGCCGGTTGGAACGCGCTGGTTCCGCGAGGCCGGTGGGATGGCGCCAATCAGCCTGGAATCAATCTCTGGGCGATACCTGTCGTTCGGCGAACGAGAGGAACTCGCGCTATTGAACGCGCAGGGATTGGCACTTCGCGAGATTGCCCGGCGGATGGGACGATCTCCTTCGACAGTCTCACGTGAGCTGCGCCGCAACGCTACAACGCGAGGCGGTGTATTGCGCTATCGGGCCACTGTCGCGCAATGGAAGGCGGATCTGGTGGCCTCACGACCCAAGACATCCAAGCTTGCCCAGAACGCGCAGCTGCGTGCTTACGTACAAGATCGACTCGCCGGTCGTGTCGCGGACGTGAGAGGCCAGTCGATCCCAGGACCGCGTGTGCCATGGAATGGGCGCCGCCACGGCCGCCGTGCCGACCGTCGATGGGGTAAGTGTTGGAGCCCGCAGCAGATCAGTCGCCGATTGCCGATCGACTTCTCGCATGATGCAGCCATGAGGATCTCTCACGAGGCCATTTATCAGGCGCTCTACGTCCAAGGTCGAGGGGCATTGCGACGCGAGCTGTCAGCGTGTCTGCGCACGGGCCGGGCGCTGCGTGTGCCGCGCGCCAGGACGCGGCAGCGCGGCAAGTCGTTCATCACTCCGGAGGTAATGATCAGCCAACGTCCTGCTGAAGCAGCAGACCGCGCCGTACCCGGTCATTGGGAAGGCGACATGATCATCGGCCTGCACAGCTCTGCAATCGGCACTCTGGTGGAACGCAGCACGCGGTTCACGATGCTTCTGCACTTGCCACCGATGGAAGGACATGGACCTGGAGTTAGGGTAAAGAACGGACCAGCCTTGGCTGGCCGCGGCGCCAAAGCTGTCCGAGATGCCATTGCCAAGAAAATCCGGAAGCTGCCCGCGCAGTTGCGAAGATCACTGACGTGGGACCAAGGCGCGGAACTGGCCCAACACGTACAGCTCCGCATCGATACAGGACTGGAAATCTACTTCTGCGATCCTAGAAGCCCTTGGCAGCGTGGTACCAATGAAAACACGAATGGTCTCCTTCGGCAGTACTTTCCCAAGGGAACTGATATCGGCAGGTACTCAGAACGAGAGCTTGATGCAGTTGCCGCGGCACTTAATGGCAGACCGCGGAAAACCCTCGACTGGAAAACTCCCGCAGAGGCTCTCGAGCGACTGATATCCTCGGCACACAAAGCCAGTGTTGCGACGACACCTTGAACCTAGATTGGCAACCGTGGTCCGAATGGTGAATGACGTTCTCCGGTCGCCGCTGGGCCAGCGCCATGTTCAGGGCATCGAGCATCAGCTGGGTGCGCAGATGATCCTCGATCGCCCAGCCGACGATCTTGTGCGACCAGACATCCAGCACGATGGCCAGATAGATCATCCCCGCCCAGGTCGGCACGTAGGTCGCGTCTGCGACCCACAGCTGATCCGGCCCGTCCGCCTTGAACTGGCGCTGCACCAGGTCCTCGTTCGCAGGTGCAGCAGTATCCGGCGTGGTCGTCACCACGTAGTTCGGTGCCACGATGCTTTTGAGGCCATTCTCCCGCATCAATCGCGCCACCCGCTTGCGGCTGACATGCACGTCGTGATCGTCCGCGAGCTCGGCATGGATGTTCGGCGAGCCGTAGCGGCCTTTGGAGCGCCGATAGATCTCATGGATCCGGGCACTCAGACCAATATCGGCCCGGCGCCGGGCCGACAGCGGCCGATCCCGCCAGGCATAAAATCCACTGGCAGACACCTGAAGCAAGCGGCACATCACCCGTACCGGCTGGGTGGCCTGGTTCGCCTTCACGAATCCGAAGAGCGCTTCGGTGTCGCGGGCTTCTCGTTCGCAAACCAGGCCGCGGCTTTTGAGAGGATGTCGCGCTCCTGCAAAAGCTTGCGGTTCTCACGCCGCAATCGGGTGAGCTCTTCGCGCTCCGCCGTCGTCAGGCCGCCATCCCCGCGACCTCGGTCCCGATCCGCCTGCTTGACCCACATGCGGATCGACCAGCTCGTGCACCCGAACTGCTGCGCCAGCTCGTTGTACGAGCGCCCGCCTCGATGCAGCTCGACCATCTGCCGCCGAAACTCCGGCGTGTACCGCTTGACCTTCCGACCCATTGCTTGACCCTCCTTTTGTGAACATGATGTGTCCACCAAAGCGGGTCAACTCCAGGCGGCGTGCGTTCCGGCTGTCCACTAGCACCGACCAGGTAGGACGAGCCCTTACCACTGACGTCGATGTACCAACCCCAGTCTTCAGTCTCCGCCTCAGTTAACGTATAGCCACTTCCTTCAAGTTTCTCCCGAATCCATTTGAGGACCCCTTGGCCGGCGATGGGATTGAGCAGATTCGGCTCTTCCTTCGAGATGTCGAACATGCTTGTGGAGAAAGTGATTAGATGGGCCACGAAAGACGCCTAACGCTCGCGATCAGCGGCGGCGCGCGCTCGGCGCGCCGCTTGCTGATCGCAGCCTGTCCTCGCTAGTGCGCGTCCCTGCAAGCGGCGTGCCGACGCGTGCCGACCGCTGCATCGCATTGTTAGGCGGCGCAATTTCCGGATCTCTAGCCAGATCACTCGGCAACGTCCGGCCCGTGTCAATGGCAGTGGGCATCGTAGGCCAGCAATCGCTCAGTTGAATATTGGGCGTTGGGTTCTGTCGCAAACCTACGTTGAGGCCAACTTGGCGTTGGTCGTGCTCATGCAGGTACACAGCTACATATTTTTCTGGCAATGAAATCGCGAACTGAGGTGGAGGTCCATCAGACACCCTGATGAAAGCACAGGTGTCTTCGCCTTGCGTAAGTTCCAGCAGCAAACCGTGCAGAATCAGGAGTGCATCGAACGCGCTTGCGGGAACGGCGTAACCCTGTGATGCCGTAAGTACGTGCCCATCTTGGAGCAAGACATTAAGTCGCCTTCCAAAACCATCGGCTGTCGAGATTGTGCACGAGACGACTTCCGTATCGGGGGTGGATTCCTGGCACAAAAGCCCATACGG
>JBAQWM010000406.1:0-3421 GCA_049298915.1 Steroidobacteraceae bacterium
GCTTGCGATCGTCGGCAGCCGTGCCGCGACGGCCGCGGGCCGCGAGACTGCATTCGAGTTTGCCGGACGCCTCTCCGCCGCCGGGCTCGTCATCACGAGCGGCCTCGCAGTGGGCATCGATGCGGCCGCGCATCGCGGTGCGCTCGCCGCGGGCGGCATGACCATTGCAGTCTGCGGCACGGGTCTCGACCGGGTCTATCCAGACGAACATGCCGCGCTCGCCGCCTCGATCGCCGCACAGGGAGCGCTGGTTTCGGAATTCTCCACGGGGACGGCGCCGCTGGCGGCGAATTTCCCGCGCCGCAATCGCCTGCTTTCAGGACTCGCGCGCGGCGTACTGGTCGTCGAGGCCGCCGCACGCTCCGGTTCGCTGATCACGGCGCGACTCGCCGGCGAGCAGGGACGCGATGTGATGGCAGTGCCCGGATCGATACATAACGCGCTGGCACGCGGTTGCCATCGCCTGATCAGGGACGGCGCCGCACTTGTCGAATCACCCGAGGATGTGCTTGCAACAATCGGCTTTCACGGTTTCGAGGCCGCTGCGACAGCCGGCGGCGCTGGCCGCAGTTCCGGCAGGAAGTTGGACAGCGACGAAGAAATGCTGTTGAATGCGCTCGGTTTCGAGCCGGCGCATCTCGACAAACTGGTGGAACGCACGGGCTTTCCGGCTCATGCTGTCGCCTCGATGTTGCAACTGCTCGAATTGGATGGTCGAATTGAGTCGCTGGCCGGCGGACGCTACAGCCGGATTCCACCGAGGCGGGCCCGATGAAGGAAAGCGTTCTCGACATCCTGATCCACGTGTTCGAGAACTTCCTGGACGCCGATGACGACAGTGCGCCGAGCCGGGCTGCCTTGCGGCAGGACCTTGAGCAGGCCGGGTACCCGGAGGCCGACGTCGAGCGCGCACTGACCTGGCTCGAGAGCCTTGCCTCCGATCCGGACCGGATCATGAGCGAGGGCACGGCACGCGCGGTGCGCGTATTCAGCGGCCACGAGCAGGTGCGTCTGGACACGGATGTGCGCGGTTATCTGCTGTACCTGGAGAATCTGGGCATCCTGTCGGGCGCGCAACGCGAGGTCGTCATCGACCGGCTGCTGGCGCTCGAGGCCGACGATATCGACATCGAGCAGTTGAAGTGGGTGGTCCTGAT
Source organism: Steroidobacteraceae bacterium (assembly GCA_049298915.1). Lineage (GTDB taxonomy): Bacteria > Pseudomonadota > Gammaproteobacteria > Steroidobacterales > Steroidobacteraceae > SCUD01. Next base: position 1,158 of record JBAQWM010000406.1, read on the forward strand.
GGTCCTGTTCAGCCAGCCGGGGCAGGAGAACGCCTACCAGCGCATGGAGGACCTCGTGTTCGACGAGCGGCAGGACGCGATGCACTGAGCGCCCGTCAAGGGGGTCAGCCGGTGAGCCGCGGCCGGGCCCGCGGCTTTGGCGTCTTTGGGGACTACGTGAGACGAAATAGCTAATGGGCGCAAATCTCGTCATTGTCGAATCGCCTGCAAAGGCCAAGACCATCAAGAAGTACCTCGGCCCGGAGTTCGAGGTGCTGGCCTCGTATGGCCACGTCCGCGACCTGATGGAGAAAGAAGGGGCGGTCGACCCCGACCGCAACTTCGAGATGAAATACCAGCTGATCGAGAAGAACCGCCCGAGGGTGGACGCCATCGAGCGTGCGATGCGCAAGGCGAAATCGCTCTATCTCGCGACCGACCCGGATCGCGAGGGCGAGGCGATCTCGTGGCACCTGTCCGAGATCCTGCGCGAACGCGGCGCGCTCGACGGTAAGGACCTGCGCCGGGTGCGCTTCTACGAAATCACCCGCAATGCCGTGCGGGCCGCGGTCGAGGAGTCCGAGGGCCTAAACGACAATCTCGTCAACGCCCAGCAAGCGCGGCGCGCGCTCGATTACCTGGTCGGCTTCAACCTGTCGCCGCTCCTGTGGAAGAAGATCAAGCCCGGGCTATCCGCGGGCCGCGTGCAGAGCGTCGCGCTGCGGCTGATCTGCGAGCGCGAGGCGGAAATCGCCGCTTTCATCCGCCAGGAATACTGGACCATCGAGGCCGATGCGGCCCAGGACAAGTCGCGCTTCCCATCACGGCTGATCGAGTACCGCGGAGAGAAGGTCGAGGCCGACACCCAGAAAGGCCGCTTCACGATCACCAGGGAGTCCGAGGCCCGCGAAGCCGAGCGCACGATCATCGTTGCCGCCGGTGGCATGCTGACGGTGGACGCCGTGGAGCGCAAGCCCAAGCGCCGCAATCCGCCGCCACCATTCACGACCTCGACACTGCAGCAGGAAGCCGCGCGCAAGCTGGGTTTCACCGCGCGCCGCACGATGCAGACCGCGCAGCGCCTGTACGAGTCGGGCCACATCACCTATATGCGCACCGACTCCGTTGCCCTCTCTGCGGATGCGGTCACCGAGATGCGCGAGGTGATCCGCGCGACCTTTGGCGAGAAGGCGCTTTCGGATGGCGTGAATGTCTACAAGACCAAGGCAAAGAACGCGCAGGAAGCACATGAAGCGATCCGGCCGACTTCTGCCGCAGAAACGCCGCAGCAGGCCGAAGCCGACCTCCATGACGAGGACCAGCGGCGGCTCTACGCCCTGATCTGGAAACGCGCCGTCGCCTGCCAGATGGCGCCTGCCGTATTCGACACCGTGGCAGTGGACCTGGTCGCCGGCAAGCAGGGCGCGACCGGAATGAATCGCCATGTTTTCCGCGCCAATGGCCAGACGCTGCTCGAGGCAGGATTCCTCGCCGCCTATCACGAAGACCATGACGAGGACGAGACCGACGTCGAGAGCGAGGATGAGCAGCGGCTGCCGGCACTCGAACCTGGCGAGCAGGTAGTGCTCGAGAAGCTGCGACCAGAGCAGCATTTCACGCAGCCGCCACCGCGTTACACGGAAGCGAGCCTGGTCAAGTCGCTGGAGAATCACGGCATCGGCCGTCCGTCCACCTATGCCTCGATCATCGAGACTCTGCGCTACCGCAAGTACGTCGAGATGCTCGGCCGCGCCTTCCAGCCGACCGACATCGGCAAGATCGTCAGCAAGTTCCTGGTCAAGTATTTCGAGATCTACGTGGACTACGGCTTCACCGCCACGATGGAAGACGTGCTGGACGAGATTTCCAACGGCGAGAAGGCTTGGCGCCCGGAACTCGAGCGGTTCTGGAAGCCGTTCTCGAAGCTGGTCGAGCACATCGGCAAGACCGTCAGCCGCGAAGAGGTCGCCGAGTCGCGCGAGATCGGCCGCCACCCCGAGACCGGCAAGCCGATCGCCGTGCGCATGGGCGCGTACGGGCCATTCGTGCAGCACGGCACGCGCGATGACGCCGACAAGCCGAAATTCGCGAGCCTGATGCCCGGCCAGCACATGGACGACGTCACGCTGCCGGATGCGCTGAAGTTGCTGTCGTTGCCGCGCGCGCTGGGGCACAGCGCGGATGGCACGCCGATCAGCGTCGGCCGCGGCCAGTACGGTCCGTACGTGAAGTACGGCAGCAAGTTCGCGTCGATCAAGGAAGACGACCCGTTCGAGATCACGCTC
>JBAQWM010000407.1:0-2967 GCA_049298915.1 Steroidobacteraceae bacterium
ACCTGTACCAGGCGCCGCAAGTCAGCGCGGATACTTTTAACGATCCGTGCAACGGGCTGACACAGGCGGATGTTGATGCGAACCCGAATGCGGCATTAGGATGCGTCAACGTGCCACGCGACGGCTCGTTCAACCAGTCTGACAGCCAGACAGTCGCGTTCTATGGCGGCAATGCGGACACGCTGCCCGAGGAAGGAGATGTGTTCACGGCCGGTTTCCTGTGGAATCCGGAGTTCCTGGACCGGCGCATGGAGGTCGCCGTCGACTACTACAAGGTCTCGCTGGAAGACACGATCGGTACCCTTGGCACCAATCAGACGCTGAGCCAGTGCTATATCAACGGTCTGTTCTGCGATCTGCACAATCGCGATGCCGCGGGCGACGTGGTCCGGGTCGACAACACGACGCAGAATATCGGCCTGCTGGATTCGGACGGGATCGACTTCGCATTCCGTTACGATTTCGGCGACTCGCCGATCGGGAATTTCCGCGTAAGCGTCGATGGGACCAGACTGCTGAACTGGGAGAACGAACAGATCGCCGGCGACCCGCTCACATTCCGTGAGCGTGCCGGTGCCTTCGTCGACTCCTCGTCCGGCGGCGATGGTCACTTCGCCGAATGGCGCGGGTTGGTCGGTCTGACCTGGGCTTGGCACGACTTCGAAGCGGCCCTGACCGCGCGCTATATCGGCGACGTCACGGAGTTCACCAATTCGACGAACTGCCCGCCAGAGGTGTCCGCTGCAGACCCGGACGGCCGCTGCCCACGAAACATCGCTTCGCAGACGCTGATGGATATCGAGGGTTCGTATCACATGCAGGACCAGGGCATCACGATCACGATCGGCGTTAACAATGTTACCGACGAACTGGCGCCGCTCATCTACTCGGGCTTCAACGGAACGACCGACGTCCGTACCTATGACGGTATCGGCCGGTTCTACTTCGCCCGCATGAACTGGAAGAAGTAATTACTCATCCGCCACGGCAGTGCTCACGGCCGCCGTGCACGGAATCTCAGGCCCCGGGAACGAAAGTTTCCGGGGCCTTTTCGTTCTTGGCGATGACAAATATCCGGTGCGCGGTGATACTCGGCGCATGCGGGAACTCAAGGACTACGTCGCGACCTGGGATGGTGCCCTGACTCCCGGTGCCTGCTCAGGCATGATCCAGACGTTTCATTCCCTCGCGGCGTACCACCAGCCGAACGGAGCGGGAATCCGCCCCGGCCTTGAGGATAGCTCCTGGGTCGAGCTTGACGTCTCGCGGCACGCCGACGACGCCTTCAAGAGCTTCATGGACAGCCAGATCAAGCACCATTTCGAGGCCTACAAGGCGCGGATCGGCCTGAGGTTGTCGATCTCCCCGATCCGCAGGCTGAGCCCGCTGATCATGAAGCATTACCAGGCGTCGGCCGGCCAGCGGTTTCAGCTGCATTTCGACTCGCTGGGCGACGTCTGCAATCGCTACCTGGTGTTTCTCTGGTACCTCAATGACGTCGCCGCCGGAGGCGAGACGACGTTCCCGGACCTCGGCATCTCGGTTGCGCCGCGCGCCGGCCGCCTGCTGATGTTTCCGCCCTACTGGATGTACCAGCATGCCGCGCCGCCGCCGCAGTCGGGCGACAAGTACATCATCTCGACGTACGCGCTCTACTGAGAGACCAGGCCGGCATCGTGAGCGCACTGGTCGTATCTCCCGACGCTGCCGTCCGCTTCCTGCGGGGACAGGCAGTCCTGCACAATGCCCATTTTCCGGCAGCGCCGCTGCTGACGACGGATGCGGATGTCCTCGCGGTGCTGCTCAAGTTCGCCTCGCCAGCCGATCCCGCCGATTTGCGGCTGGCGCTACGGCCGGATCGCCGCGCGGATTTCGACAAGCTGATCGACGCATTGACCGACGCCGGATTGCTGGTCGACATCCAGGCGACCGGCGAGGCCCGCTCCGCCGAGGTCCGTGCTGCATTGCTGCAGCGGCAATTGGGCCTGCTCGCCAATGCGACGGCAGAGGTTGCCGCAGACCTCGCGGCCCTAGGGCCGGCAGTGCTGCCCGGCGCCGATGCCCCCCTCGCCGGCCTCGGGCTCGAGCACCGGATCGAGGCGCTCCTGGGAGCTGTCGACGCCCTGCGCCAAGGGGTCGCCGCGGTGCGCGAGCCGCTGGTCCAGCAGCAACTGGATGCGCTCCGCGCAAGGGGTTTGCTGGATGAGCTGAAACTGCACATCGGTTCCGGCGCCGGCAGACTGCCCGGCTGGGTCAATGTGGACATTTTTCCGGCCGAACTGTCGATCAACGTGAACCGGCCGCTGCCGTTCCCGCACGCGAGCGCGCACCTCGTCTTCGCGTCGCACGTCCTCGAGCATCTGTACTATCCCGCTGAGGCGCTGCGCTTTCTGGGTGAGTGCTGCAGGGTCCTTGCATCCGGCGGCCGCATCCGGCTGATCGTGCCGGACATCGAACGCTACATACGCGCCTACGCAACGCACGATGAGCGGTTCTTTGCGGTGCGCCGCAAGACCTGGCGCCGGCTGCCGGTGGGGCGCACGCTGCTGGAAGAGTTCCTCTCGTACGCCGGCGTGGGTCCGGATCCGGCCGCCTTCCTCGAAGCCCACAAGTACGGCTATGACTTCGAGACGCTGGCGAAGGCCTTACGGCAAGCTGGCTTTCACAACGTGACACAAAGCTCCTTCGACGGCAGTGCAGTGCCGGAGCTGCGGGTCGATGCGGCCAGCGACGTGGCACACGCTGCGATGGATGGGCATCATTACTCTCTGTTTGTCGAGGCCGAGGTGCCGTGAATAAGAGATTCCCGGAAAGGGCACTCGAAGCCCTGGGGACCGGTGATCCGCGCGCTGCCGAGCAAGCCTGTCGGTCACGCCTTGAATCCCATCCGCGCGACCGGATCGCACGCGCATTGCTGCCGGTGGCGCTCCTGCATCAGGGTCGCCCTGCCGATGCAGTGCCGTTGCT
>JBAQWM010000408.1:0-3619 GCA_049298915.1 Steroidobacteraceae bacterium
GCGCCGGGCCCAGTCGGTGCGCGCATGACCCTTGGCCAGTTCCACCCCAAGCAGTTGCTGCACCAGATCGGCATAACCGATCTGGGACGCAAAGCCGAGCAAAGCCGCCGCCAGCTGCGTGTCGAAGACGGGTGCCAGCGGCGCGCCGGTCAGCGGCAGCAGGGCCTCGATGTCCTGGCGCGCCGCGTGCAGCAGCTTTGGCCTGCCCGGGTCGGAAAGCGGTTCCAGCAAGGCGCCCGGATCGGCGATCGCCAGCGGATCGATCAGCGCCAGATGGTCCGCTACCGCAACCTGGATCAGGCACAGGCGCGGGTAGTATGTCCGTTCACGGACGAACTCGGTGTCGAGGGCGAGCCCGGCGCCAGACGGCCAGGTGCCGACCACGGCGCGCAAGGACGCTGCTTCGCCGATCAGCGCATCTGCGGCAATGCCGGTCGCCGGCTTGGATACAATTGTCATTGCTTTCATTATGCGGAAGCTGCCGCCGCGGCCCAAGACTGAATGACGCAATTGCTGATTTCACTGATCGAGATCGCCCGGCTGCGCCGCGATCCCAGCGTCCTGCCGGCCTCGTTCGCGCTGCTCGTCATCATGGGCATCGCCTACGCGGGTGGCAGTGCGGTGCAATCGTGGCTGCTGCACGAGGATGACCGGCTGCTGGCGCGCACGGCGGCCGACCTCGGACTGACATTCGCGACATTCTGGCTGGTTCTGGCCGTAACGCGCCGCCTTTACCGCTACCGCCAGACGATGAATGCCGTGCTCGGCACTTCGGTGCTGCTGACACCGGTGCTGATGCTGCTGATAGCGCTGCAGCAGCCGGCCGAGGTCTATTACCCGGTCAAGCTGCTGGCATGGGCGGCTTCGATCGCGGTGATCGTCTGGTACACGCTGATCATCGCCCATATCCTGAAGAGCGCGCTCGAGATCGGATTCGTGACCAGTGTCGCGATCGCGATCACCACGGTGATCGCCGGCAACGCGGTGCTGGTCAGCCTGTTCCCGGTGGCGGCCTGATGCACATCCATATCATCGGGATCTGCGGCACCTTCATGGGCGGAATTGCGGCATTGGCGCGCGCCGCCGGCCACCGCGTAACTGGCTCCGATGCCAATGTGTATCCGCCGATGAGCAGCCAGCTCGAGGCGCTCGGCATCGGGCTGATCGAGGGCTACGACGCGGGGCAGCTCGACCTGAAACCGGACATCGTGCTGGTCGGCAATGTGATGAGCCGCGGCAACCCCCTGATAGAGCGGTTGCTCGACAGCGGGCTCGCTTTCAGCTCGGGCCCGCAGTGGTTCGCGGAGAGCATATTGCGCGGCCGGGATGTCATTGCGGTTGCCGGGACCCATGGCAAGACCACGACGGCCAGCATGCTGGCGTGGATACTGGAGCGGTCGGGGCGTGACCCGGGATTCCTGATCGGCGGGATACCGGGAAATTTCGGCATCTCCGCGCGCGCGGGCACCGGCGCAGCCTTCGTGATCGAGGCCGACGAGTACGACACCGCATTCTTCGACAAGCGCGCCAAGTTCGTGCATTACCGCCCGCGCCACCTGCTGCTGACCAACCTGGAATTCGACCATGCGGACATCTACCCGGATCTCGCCGCCATCCAGCGCCAGTTCCACCACCTGATGCGGACCGTACCTGGATCCGGCCGCGTCACCTGGAATGCGGGCGATCGCGCGCTGACAGCCGTGCTGCAGATGGGCTGCTGGACGCCCCGCTGCGGTTTCGCGCGAGACGCCGTGCCCGGGGCCGACTGGCAGATGCGGCTGCTGGAAGTGGATGGTTCGGCGTTTGAATTGCGGCATCGCGGCGCCGCGGCGGGCGTCGTGCGCTGGGGCCAGATCGGGCTTCACAATGTCGAAAATGGGCTCGCTGCCATTGCGGCTGCGCAGGGGCAGGGCGTGCATCCGGCGCAGGCGACGGCCGCGCTCGCGGAATTTGTCGGCGTGCGGCGCCGCCTGGAATTGCGCGGCGAAGCGCGCGGCATCCGCATTTACGATGATTTCGCGCACCACCCGACCGCGGTAGCAGCGACCATTGACGCGATGCGCCGGCACGCCGGTGACCGGCGCATCATCGCCGTGCTCGAGCCGCGCTCGAACACGATGCGCATCGGCCATCATCGTGAGAGCCTGGTTACAGCGCTCGCCGGCGCCGACCGTGTCTGGATGTTTCAGCCGCCCGGTCTCGGCTGGAATATCGATGAAGTCGCCGGAAAAATCGGCAGCAAGGCGATCGTGAGCGGCGACCTGGGCCAACTGGTCGCAATGCTCGCCGCGGAGCTGAAGACCGGGGACGAGGTGCTGATCATGAGCAATGGGGGTTTTGGCGGGCTGCACGACAAACTGCTGCAGGCCTTGCGGGTGGCAGCGTGAACGCTGAGGTCCGCGAGTTCCCCCTGTTTCCGCTCGAGACCGTCCTGTTCCCGGGCGGGCCTCTGACACTCAGGATCTTCGAACCGCGCTATCTCGACATGGTCAGTCGCTGTCTGCGCGAGCATTCCGGATTCGTCGTCGTCCTGATCACCGAGGGAGCGGAAACGGCCGCAATCGCGAGTTTTGCCGCGATCGGCACCGAAGCCCATATCGTCGACTTCGACAGTCTCGATGGCGGCCTGCTGGGGATCAGTTGCATCGGGCGCGAACGGGTGCGGGTGCTCGAAGCCTGGCGCGAGGCCGATGGCATGAACCGGGCCAGGGTCACCGCAATCGCGGCGGATCCGGTATTGACGGTGCCGGCACCGCAGGCCTGGCTCGCCGACGTGGTGCGGCGGGTCCTGCCGCAAGCCGGGGACGCCTACCGCCATGTCGGGATGCGCGACGACGCCGCCTGGATCGGCAATCGTCTCGCGGAAATGCTGCCGTTGACATTGGCCGACAAGCAGGCACTGCTGGAACTGACCGATCCGCTGGAGCGCCTGTCGGTGCTCGAGCCGGCGGTCAGCCGCGCGGAGAATTAAGGCTCAGAAGCCCGGCTGGCCGACTGGTAGCGCCAGGCCGCGAACCGGCCGCGCGCCAGATAGAGCGCCAGCAGGATCACGCCGCTCCAGCCTGCGACCAGCCAGCCGGTGAACCCGTCGAAATCGCTGACCAGGAATGACCAGCGGGACGGCTCGTCGTGGCGTGTCACTTTCGAGGTCGCCTTGATCACGCAGACCCAGCCCATGTGCAGCCCGGCGCCGGCGGCAATGCTGCCGGTCCAGTGCCGTGCCAGGCCGAGCAGCACACCGACCAGCAGGAGCGTGATGAATGCGTCGGCGATCGTTGCCGGATCCGCAAAGCGCGCAAGCGAGGATTCCAGCAGCGTCAAGCCGCTGCTCCACACGACCTCGGCATGCGGGATTTTCGCGCGCGCGAAGAAGTGGATTGCCGCATACAGGAATGCGGTCGTCAGGATCGCGGCTGCCGGCCCGGATTCGCGCAGCACGGCGCGAAACATCAGGCCGCGGAAAAATGTCTCCTCGATCAGCGCGACGACCAGACCGGTCATTGCGCCCGCAGCGATTCCCGTGAGCAGCACCGACGCATCGAATTCCGGCACCGGCCTGCGGATGCCGAGTGCCACGATCACGAGCGCCATCGGCACCATCGTCGCGATGCCGCAGCCG
>JBAQWM010000409.1:0-3683 GCA_049298915.1 Steroidobacteraceae bacterium
ATCGAATTCCTGGTGGGAGCGGGAACATGACGATTCAGAAGGCCATTCCGATTTCCGTCCTGATCATGGCCGTCGCGGCAAGTGCCTGCGATCCGGGCTCGCAGTCTGCGCCGGCTGCTGCATCCGAAGAGCGAAAGCCGCTGTACTACCGCAACCCGATGGATCCGAGCGTCATTTCAGACGTGCCACGCAAGGACAGCATGGGCATGGACTACGTCCCGGTGTATGCCTCGAATGGCACCCCGGGCGAGGTCAGGTTGTCGACGGCGCTCATCAACAATCTCGCTGTGCGCACGGCGCCGGTCCGGCGCGGCGCGCTGGCAGCCGGAACCCGCACGGCGGGTCTGACAGCCTATGACGAGCGCGGCAGGGTCGAGGTCCGGGTGCGCACCGAAGCTTACGTCGAACGCCTCGCGGTGCGCGCGAGCGGCGAAAGTGTGCGGCGCGGGCAGCTGCTGTTTGCTGTCTTTTCGCCGAAACTTGCTGCGGCACAGCGTGAATTCATCGCCGCACTCGAGATGGGCGATGAAATTCTGGCCGAGTCCGCGGCGGCCCGTCTGCAGGCTCTTGGGCTCCGCGCCGCTGCGATCGAGGCGCTCAGGGACGGCGGTACGCCGGCGGAAAGGGTCAGCGTCTACGCCCCGATCGACGGGGTCGTCATCGATCTGGCCGTGCGCGATGGCGGGATCGCGGAACCCGCGATCAGCGCGATGACGCTGGCGCCGCTGGATCCACTCTGGGTCGTCGCGGATGTTCCCGAAGCCCAGGCCTCCTCGGTCACAGAGAGCAGCACCGCTGTCGTTACATTGCGTGCATGGCCCGGCCAGCGTTTCGAGGCCCGCGTCGTCGAACTGCTGCCATCGGTCAATGCCGCCACCCGCACGGTGCAGGCGCGACTCGCGCTTGCGAATCCGGGGCTGAAATTCAGCGCCGGGATGGTCGCGGACGTGACATTTCCGGGCGCCACCAGCGGCGACGCGCTGCTGGTGCCACTGGAGGCGCTGATCCGCACCGGGAGCGCGGAGCGTGTCATCGTCGCTCTCGGCGATGGCCGGTTCATTGCGCGCCCGGTAGTTGCCGGCCGCGAGAGCGGCGATGAAGTTGAAATCCTGAGCGGGCTCGATGACGGCGAGCGCGTCGTCGTCTCGGGTCAGTTCATGATCGATTCGGAATCGCAGTTGCGGTCCGGTCACGCGCGCTACCAGGAAAATTCCGCGGAGGCGGAATGATCACGGCAATCATCCGGGCGTCGCTCGCGAATCGGGCCCTGGTATTGATGCTCGCGGGCCTGCTGACGGCCGCGGGATTCTGGGCCCTGGCGCGCATGCCGGTAGACGCAATTCCGGACCTGAGCGACGTGCAGGTCATCGTGCGCACGCTCTTCCCGGGCCAGTCGCCGCGAATCGTGGAGGACCAGGTGACCTACCCGCTGACATCGGCATTCCTGTCGGTGCCGGGGGCGACCAGCGTGCGCGGCTATTCATTCTTCGGCGATTCGTTCGTCTATGTTCTGTTCGAGGACGGCACGGATCTCTATTGGGCGCGCTCACGCGTTCTCGAGTACCTCTCCCAGGCGGCCTCCCGGCTGCCTGCGGGTCTGCGGCCGGCGCTCGGGCCCGACGCGACCGGTGTCGGCTGGGTCTATCAGTACGCGCTCACCGACCGGAGCGGCCAGCACGACCTCTCGCAGCTGCGCGGGCTGCAGGACTGGTTCCTGAAACTCGAACTGCAATCCGTGCCGGGTGTTGCGGAAGTCGCAAGCGTCGGCGGCATGGTTCGCCAGTACCAGGTCGTGGTCGATCCGGTGCGATTGCGCGGATTCGACCTGACGCTTGCTGACCTGAAATCGGCGATCGAGCGCGGCAATCAGGAGGCGGGCGGCGCAGTCGTCGAGCTGGCCGAGGCGGAGTACATGGTGCGGGCCAGCGGATATATCAGGAATCTCGACGACCTCGGTGCGATTCCGCTGCGTGTCGCCGGTACCGTGCCGGTGACGCTCGCCCAGGTCGCCGAGTTGCGGCTCGGTCCGGAGATGCGCCGCGGCATCGCGGAACTGGACGGGGAGGGTGAAACCGTCGGCGGCATCGTCGTGGCGCGCAGCGGCGAGAATGCGCGCCAGACCATCCGCCTCGTCCGCGAGCGCATCGCCGAGCTGCGCGGCAGCCTGCCGGAAGGAGTCGAGATCGTCGAGACCTATGACCGCTCGGCACTGATCCAGCGAGCGGTCGATAACCTGCGCGGCAAGCTGGCCGAGGAATTGCTGGTCGTCGTGCTGGTCTGCGCCGCCTTCCTGTTCCACTTCCGGTCCAGTCTCATCGTGGTCGTGTCGCTGCCGATCGGCATCCTGGCCGCATTCGTCGTCATGCAGCTGCAGGGCATCAATGCGAACATCATGTCGCTTGGCGGTATCGCCATCGCGATCGGCGCCATGGTCGATGCCAGCATAGTCATGATAGAAAATGTCCATCGCAAGCTCGATGCCACGCAAGCCAAAACGGTTGATCGCCTGAAACTCGTTTCCGAGGCCTGCGGCGAAGTCGGGCCTGCGCTGTTCTTTTCCATGATGATTGTGGCGCTGTCATTCGTGCCGGTGTTCGCGCTCGGCGCCCAGGAAGGCCGCCTGTTCGCGCCGCTTGCATTCACCAAGACCTACGCGATGCTGGCTGCGGCAGTGCTGTCGGTTACGCTGGTTCCGGTGCTGATCCTGATGCTGGTGCGCGGCCGCATACAACCGGAGCATGCCAACCCGCTCAATCGCGCGGCGATGGCGGCCTACCGCCCGCTGCTTGGTGCGGCGCTTCGCCACCCCAAGGCCGTGCTCGCGACGACCGCGTTGCTCCTGGTGCTCACCGCATTGCCGGCGAGCCGGCTCGGGCGCGAGTTCATGCCCGAGCTGTTCGAGGGCGACCTGATGTACATGCCGACCGCGATGCCCGCCATCTCGGCCGATGCCGTACGCGCGCTTCTGCAACAGACCGACCGCCTGATCCGTTCGGTGCCCGAGGTCGAGCGGGTGTTCGGCAAGGCGGGCCGCGCCGATACGGCAACCGATCCTGCGCCATTCGAGATGATCGAGACGACCATCCGACTGAAGCCGCGCGAGCAATGGCGACGGGGCCTCAGCGTCGAGGGGTTACGGGCAGAACTCGATCGCGCCGTCCAGGTACCGGGACTCGCCAATGTCTGGGTGCCGCCGATCAAGACCCGCATCGACATGCTCGCCACCGGCATCAAGACCCCGGTCGGCATCAAGATCACCGGGCCCGACCTTGCCGTCATCGAGCGGCTCGGCGTGGAACTCGAGACCGCGCTGCGGGACATAGCCGGCGCGGCATCCGTCTACTCGGAGCGCGCTGCGACCGGCCGATACCTGGATGTCGAAATACGGCGCGCGGACGCTGCGCGCTACGGACTCAACATCGCCGATGTCCAGGACACCGTCAGTTACGCGGTCGGTGGCATGAATGTCGGCTACACGGTGGAGGGGCGGGAGCGCTACCCGATCAGCCTGCGATATCCGCAGGACTGGCGCAATTCACCGCAGCGGCTGCGCCAGCTTCCTCTGGTTGCTGCCACTGGCGCCCATTTGACGCTCGGCGACGTGGCGACGGTGGAGATCGCTGATGGGCCGACGATGATACGCAGTGAAGACGCGCGGCCATCGGGGTGGGTTTATGTGGACC
>JBAQWM010000410.1:0-2683 GCA_049298915.1 Steroidobacteraceae bacterium
GAATTGGGGCGCTCGGATCCGAACAGCGCGATCGGCAGGGGTATGCGCGGATGCGGTCCGACCGCTTCTTCAGCTTCGGCGACCGGATCGCTGACGACGTCCTCGAGCGGCAGCGACTCGTCGACGACTCGATTGACGAACGAGGTATTTGCGCCATTTTCCAGCAGGCGGCGCACCAGATAGGGCAACAGGTCCTCGTGCGAGCCGACCGGAGCGTAGACGCGGCAGGCCAGAGCGCGACCGGCCGGATCGCTGAGCTCCGCATACAATTCCTCGCCCATGCCATGCAGCCGCTGGAATTCGAAGTCCCGTCCGCGTGCTGCTGCGAGATGGATGATGCTCGCCACGGTGTGCGCATTGTGCGTCGCGAACTGCGGGTAGAGGCGGCGGCTGCCCTCCAGCAGGATGCGCGCGCAGGCGAGATAGCCGACATCGGTGTTCTGTTTGCGCGTGTAAACCGGATAACCGGGCAGTCCGCGCTCCTGCGCGCGCTTGATTTCGCTGTCCCAGTAGGCGCCCTTGACGAGCCGCACATTCAGCACACGACCGGTCTCATCGGCGCGCCTGCCAAGATAGCGCAGCACATCAGCCGCGCGCTTGGAGTAGGCCTGGACCGCGACCCCGAGGCCATCCCAACCCGCGAGCTGCTGCTGGCCCAGCAGCAGATCCAGGAGTTCCAGCGACAATGCCAGTCGGTCGGCCTCCTCCGCGTCGATCGTCAGCGCGATGCCGGCGCGGCTCGCCGCGAGCGCCAGTGTCTCGATTCGTGTGCCGAGCTCCGTGAGCACCTGCCGGCGCCGGCCGAATTCGTAGCGCGGATGCAGCGCGGACAGTTTGACCGAGATGCTGGGCCACGACGCCGGCGCGCTGCCGGCCCTCACTGACGCGCCCACGGCAGCAATCGCGGCGCTGTACGACTGCATGTAGCGCTCGGCATCGATGGCTGTCAGGGCTGATTCACCCAGCATGTCGTAGGTGTGGCGATAACGCGCGCTATCGCCGTTTGCAGCGCGCTCGAGCGCTTCCTCGATGGTGCGGCCCATCACGAACTGGTGACCCATGATCCGCATCGCCTGCCGGAATGCCGCGCGCACGACCGGTTCCCCCAGGCGCGCCACGATGCGGCGCAGTACCGTCGCGGGATCGCCGAGCTCGCTCTCCGCCGGCCGCACCAGCCGGCCGGTCAGCATCAGTCCCCAGGTAGAGGCGTTGACGAACAGGGACTCCGCTTCACCGAGGTATTCGGACCATTGGCCGGTCGAGATCTTGTCGGCTATCAGCCGGTCCGCCGTCTCTGAATCCGGAATCCGCAGCAATGCCTCCGCAAGGCACATCAGCACGACGCCTTCCTGCGACGCGAGGTGGTATTGCTGCAGGAAGGCCTCGACACCGCTGCCACTGCCCCTGCGGCGACGCGCTGCAGCGACGAGTTGCATGGCATCGCGCTGGATCGAGTGCCGTTCGCGGGCGGGCAGGCGCGCGAGCTCGAGCATCTCCATGACGACGCTGGCTTCGTCGGCGAGATACAGACGGTCGATCGCGGCGCCGGGTCCGGACTCGAACTGCCGGTCAGCGTCCAGGAATACCATCGTTGCCGCATCTCTCATGGCGGGAATTCTAGCTGCTGGAGGTAATCGGCAAGTATCCGGCCATGATCGAATGCCAGCGGAGGCGCAGCGCGCGGATCACCCAGGGGAGCCCAAATGACACCGGGCAGCCGGCCGGGCCGGTCTTCGAGTTCAATGATGACGTCCACCGCCAGCCGGGGTGCGCTGGGTCGCGGCATCAGGACTGGTCCCCTGCCGCATGAGCCCGCAGGCGTTCCGCGACCTCCGCGCCGACATAGGCGCGAATCAGCCGGCGGCCGAGGTACAGGAGCGGAATCAACGCCACTGCCATCAGCATCTTGTAGCAGTAGTTCACCGTGCCGACGGCGAGGAACAGGCCGGTCGGCCATTGCTGCGGCCCGAGGACGAAGGCGATGTACAGCACGATGAAACTGTCTACCAGCTGCGAGACCGCCGTCGAACCCGTTGCGCGCAACCACACCAGCCGGCTGCCGGTTGCGCGCCGGATCCGGTGGAATACCGCGACATCGATCAGCTGACCGATCAGGAATGCGGTGATCGAGCCGCCGATCGTCCAGAGGCCTTGTCCAAACACGCTCGCAAACGCCGCCTGCATGTCCGGCACGCCGCGCGAGCCACCCACCGTGACCCACCAGCCGGCAGGGGCGAGACTGATCGCGAGATAGGCGAACAGGAATGCATAGGAGATGAAGCCGACGGCCAGCCACGAAATGAACCGGACGCCACGCACGCCGAAGTACTCGTTGATGATGTCCGTCATGATGAACACGATCGGCCACAACATCACGCCGGCAGTAAACGACAGTGAGCCACTCTGGCCGAACAGCCGCCAGTCGAATGGCGGCAGCCCCAGCGTGTCCTCCAGCGCGAAAATCTTGACGCCAACGAACTCCGCGATCAGCGCATTGGTGACGAACAGGCCCGACAGCACCAGAAACAGGCGTGCTGGCTTCGAAGTGAGCGCCGCCATCGGTGGGTCGAGTGGTCGCTCAGCCACGCCTCAGCTCCGACCCTGCAGCAGCCGGATCGCCCGCCGTCCGCGCTTGTCGGGGCGGCGCGCAGGAGCCGACCGGGAGGCCCGTTCAAGCCGGCGG
>JBAQWM010000411.1:0-3314 GCA_049298915.1 Steroidobacteraceae bacterium
GGCGTGGTTTGACGACACCATTTTCGTGGTCGTCGCGGATCATGGCGCGCGAGTGTACGGGGCGGAGCAGATCCCGCTCAAGACCTACGAGATTCCACTGATGATGTATGCGCCGAAGCACATCAGGCCACGGCGGGTCGACACGCTGATGACGCAGATCGACGTTGCGCCAACGGTTCTCGGCCTGCTCGGGCTTCCTTACGAGGCCCCGTTTTTCGGACAGGACGTTTTTTCAACCCCACCGGAGCATCGCATCGCGTTCTTCAATCACAATCACGATATCGCGATCTACCGGAATGGCCGACTGGCCGTCTTCGGCCTGAAGAAAGCCCTGCACGATTACTACTACGACCCGGCATCCGATCACTACGAACCGGCCCCACCGGATGCCGCGCTGGCGCGCCTGGGCGTCGCCTACTACCAGACGGCGTACGAGCTGTTCGCAGCGCAGCGTTACAAGCCAGCGGATGCGTCGCGACCGCTGCGGTCCGCGGCCCGGCGCATCAGGAGTGACTGATGAGCCGCTTCCGATCCGGCACGACGATGATGGTCATACGCGGTTTGCCGGTCGCGCTGCTGCTGGGAGGCTGCAACGCGGTCGCGGCCGAAACGGCCGCTCTGCCGGCGCCGGCGGTGTCGTGGCCCGGCGACGCGGAGCTCGAGGCCCAGGGTGCCCGAATCGGCAGCGTGACGCTCTACATCCAGCAGATATTCGACCCGCAGAAACCAGGCGAGCGCAAGCAGCTATTCCAGCTGGCGGACCGATGGCATGTCGATACGCGTGAGGCGACCATCGGCGAGCAGTTGCTGTTCCGGCCCGGTGATCTCTATTCGCGCCGCAAGCTGGAAGAAACCGAGCGCAACCTGCGCGACCTGAGGTTTATCCAGGAGCCGGTGATTCGCGCGACCGGCTATCACGACGGTCTCGTGGACCTCGAAGTCGCCGTGCACGATGTCTGGACGACTAATCCGGGTATCTCGTTCCATCGCGCCGGCGGCAGCAACTCCACGGGGTTCCAGCTCGAAGAGTTGAATTTTCTGGGCCTCGGCAAGCAGCTTGCAATCGATTATCACGATGACGTCGATCGCAGTTCCGTTGAGTTCAAATGGCACGATCCGAACGTCGGCGGCAGCCGCTGGCGCAGTACGATCAGCATGACGGACAGCGATGACGGATCCGGCGAGGCTATCCGGTTCGAGCGGCCATTCTTTTCTCTCGATACCCGCTGGAGCGCTGGACTCTGGTACGCGCATGACGATGCCATCCAGAATGTCTACCGGCTGGGGCACAGCATCGCCGCGTACCGGAGGGACGCTGAGGACGCCGAAATCAGCTACGGCTGGTCCGAAGGACTGCAGGGCGACTGGACGCGGCGCTGGAATGTGGGCCTTCGGCGCGAAGTTGCGCGATTCGCCGAAGTGCCGGACGCCGCCGCTCCCGCGAATCTCCCGGTCGATCGCGATCTCGGCTATCCGTTCCTGCGCCTGGAAGGCGTCCAGGATGACTTCGAGAAGACGCGCAACCTCGACCAGATCGCCCGCACGGAGGATCTGCACTTCGGGATGCGCTACGCGCTCGAACTCGGCTGGGCTGCAGGCACCGCCGGCGCCGACCGTGACGCAGCGTTGCTGCGCGCCGAATTCAGTCGCGGATTTCGCATCGGCAGTGGCCGCTCGCTGTTTCTCGGCACAGCGATGCACAGCCGCATCGAGAACGGCTCCGCGCAGGATGCGCTGTTATCAGGCCAGCTGCGTTTCTACCGGCAGACCAGCCCGCGCAGCACGTTTTTCGCCTCGCTGTCAGGTGACATCGGTCACGAACTGGATGCCGATCACGAGCTGGCGCTCGGCGGCGAGGAAGGCTTGCGCGGCTATCCGCTGCGCTACCAGACCGGCAGCGGCCGCACGCTCCTGACAGTTGAGCAGCGAATTTACACCGGGCGATCGCTTTGGAAGCTGGCGGATATCGGCGGCGCGGTATTCTTCGACATCGGCCGCACCTGGGGCGATTCGGCATTCGGCCCGACCGCATCCCGGGGCTTGCTCAAGGACATCGGCTTTGGCCTGCGCCTTGGGAGTTCACGCTCGGCGCTCGGGAATGTCCTGCATTTCGACCTTGCGTTCCCGCTCGACGGCGACAGGTCCATCAGCCGGCTGCAATTCCTGGTGCAGACCAAGCGCAGCTTCTGAAATCCGTCATGATCAGCCAGCAAGCAGTGGACCGGGCGCACCGCATGTTCTGGCGCCGCCATCTGCTGTGGCCAGCCGCCTGCTTTTTTGCGCTGTCCATGATCGTCATGCTGGGGCTGCTGGATCTTCGCATCGCGGACGAATTCTTCTTCAGCCGCCCGGCTCAGCAATGGATCGGCGCGCAAGCCTGGTGGGCGGTGGACCTGATTCACACCGGCGGCGGATGGCTGGTGCGCCTGGTCGGACTGGCCGCACTGCTGATCCTGGTACTGGGCTTCTGGCAGCCACGATTGAGCCGCTGGCGGCGGGACGCGACCTACCTTGTGCTCGCGCTGATCCTGGTGCCGAGCGTGGTTGGCGTACTGCAGCAGCTGACCAATATGGATTGCCCCTGGCATCTCGATCGCTATGGCGGTGACCGGCCCTACACCGGCCTGCTGGCGGATCGTCCGGATGAGCTGCCGCGCAGTGCCTGCTATCCCGGCGCGCATTCATCTTCCGGCTTTGCGTTGATGGGATTCTATTTCCTGGCACTCGGGCGCCGGCCGCGTATCGCGCGCTGGTTGCTGGTCGGTGGCGTGCTGCTCGGGACCTTCTTCTCCATCGGCCAGCAGGCGCGTGGCGCGCATTTCCTGTCGCACGATCTGGCGAGCGCCGCTATTGCCTGGTTGCTGCTGCTCGCACTCTGGCGCTTGCTGCTGGCGCCGCCACTCAGGCCGGCCCGCCAGCAGGGAGTAGAATCAGTTGCGCATGGCTGACCAGGCACAGCTGATCAAGAGGATGCTCGCCGGCGACGAGCGGGCCTTCGACGCGTTTTTTGAGGCGTATTTCGCGCGCGTCTACCGGTTCGCACTGCCGCGGCTGAACGGGGATGTCGAGGCCGCGCGCGAGGTGGTACAGGCGACGCTGACCAAGGCCATGCGCAAGATGGGCAGTTTTCGCGGCGAGGCCTCCATGTTTAGCTGGATCTGCCAGATCTGCCGGCACGAGGTCGTGGACCATATCCGTGCCAGTCGCCGCCACTCGAGGCATGTCGTGCTGATCGACGACCAGCCCGAATTGCGAATTGCAATCGAAGCCATCGAGGCGCCCGAAGAGTACGACCTGGTGAAGAGCCACGGGCG
>JBAQWM010000412.1:0-1997 GCA_049298915.1 Steroidobacteraceae bacterium
GGCCTGGGCGGGTGGCGGCGTCGCGGGCTTCGCGCCTTCGCTCCAGGCAACATCGGCAGGCACGATCAGCGTTGCTGGCCCGCAGAGCCTGCGCGCCGCGACGAGGGCATCGGACGCAGCCGGGCCGGCGCGACCCGGTCGCGCAATCCTGTGGACCCAGACCGAGAACGGGCGGGCAACGGTTTTCAGGTCGGTGGTCAGCGGCGCGTCGAGCGCGATGTGATCGCGCGCATGTTCACCCACCACATTGACGATGGCGCTGCGCGCCCGCCTGGCGTTGTGCAGGTTGGCGCAGCCATTGGCGAGGCCCGGACCGAGATGCAGGAGCGTTGCCGCGGGTCTGCCCGCCATGCGCGCATAACCATCGGCGGCGCCGGTCACGACGCCCTCGAACAGACCGAGCACCGCGCGCACACCGGGCGTCTCATCCAATGCGCTCACCAGCGCCATCTCGGAGGTGCCGGGATTCGCGAATATCGTGTCGATACCGCCCAGCCTGAGCGTTTCGAGTATGGCCTGTGCGCCTTTCATCGGATCACGCTCCGGAACACGCCATCATCAGCCGAGCCCATGCTGCTGCAGCGCCGCTTCCACCTCACCGAAAAATTTCTTCCTGCCCTCGCGCGAGCGGATGTCCAGCCGGTCGACGGCGATCTGGTGGATCGGGATCGAGTACTTCTTCTCGCAGACCTGCGGCAGGGTCGCGTAATAGGCGTTGAGCCCGGCGAGGAATGCGGCGTCGATGCCCTTCTCTTCCTTGCGCCCGCGCTTGCGGATGCGCTGCAGCAGGGTTTCCACCTCGTCCACGGCCAGCATCAGGATCAGGTCCGGGTGCTGGATATCGCGGTTCAGCCGGTCAAAATACTCGAAGTAGAGATCCAGCTCGCGATTGTCCATGTGTCCGAGGCCATGCAGGTACTTGGCGAAGATCTCCGGATCCTCGTAGAGCGTGCGGTCCTGGATGCAGCTCTTCGGCACGGTCCTGATCAGTTCGTGGTGCTCGACGCGGCGGATCAGGAACTCGAGTTGCAGCGTGAAGGACCAGCGCTGCATGCCCGCGTAGTAGTCGCGCAGGAAGCGATTGTCGATGACCGGCTCGTCGAACAGCTCGAAGCCGTATTTCTGGCTGATCAGCTTCGCTGCCGTGGTCTTGCCGGCACCGATATTCCCGGCGAGCGAGATGAAGATTTTCCGGTCGGTCGCCGTCATGGCTCTGCAGTCGCATCACTTAGGTGTGGACGGGTACCGAGTTTGCCAGAAACAATGAGGGCCGATGGAAAGCCACCCGCTACACGCTCATCCTGCAGCACAGGCCGCGCCGGCCTGGCAACTCGAAGCCGGGGTCCGGACCATACCGGGCGGCCTGTCACTGCGCTATTGTCTGGCAGGCGACATTGCGCGGCTGCGGCATGGCAAGGCCGGTGGCCGTGTCGAGGGACTCTGGAAACATACCTGCTTCGAGGCCTTCCTCCAGCCGATCGATGAACATGGCTACCTGGAATTCAACTTCAGTCCCGCGGGTGCCTGGGCCGCCTATCGCTTCGGCGGGCGTCGGGCCGGCAGGAAGCCGTTCGAGCTGCCGCGGCCACCGTTGATTTCCGTGACCCGCGAGGATCGACTGGAAACCAGCGTGCAGCTCCTGCTGCCTCCCGGTTCCCGCAGCTGGCGCGCAGGACTCTCCGCCGTCCTCGAGGATGACAATGGCTGTCTCAGCTACTGGGCCCTCGCACATGCCGGCCCACAGCCGGATTTCCACGACCCCGCCGGTTTCCTGCTGGAGATCCGGGCGCCATGAAAACCGGCGTCGACCGGCTGCTCGCGGAACCCGCGCTGCGAAAACCGCTGGCCGGGCGGCGCGTCGCGCTGCTCGCCCATCCGGCGTCCGTGACCGCCGACCTGAAGCATTCGCTCGACGCGCTGGCGGCACTCGAGGACTTCAAACTGACGGCCGCCTTCGGTCCGCAGCACGGCCTGCGCGGCGACAAGCAGGACAACAT
>JBAQWM010000413.1:0-2265 GCA_049298915.1 Steroidobacteraceae bacterium
GTCGAAGCTCGCGCCTTCTACGCCCATCGGCGAGGCCAGGAAGAACAAGAACGCGAAGGCGCTTGGGTGAAACTTCGGCGGCATTATGCCCGGTCCTCGCGATGGCCTGGACTCATGAATCTCGCCCTGGCCCTCAATAGCATTTGCATCGCCCAGAATACTCCGCCAAGCCCATGATTCCAGCGCCACCTGCGCCGCCACCGCCTGCCGCTAAGCCGTCACCGCCCTCCTCGAGTCAATGCTCAATCGTCCGGCGCCGAATGCCACGACCTGCAGCAAGCCACCCGCGATCGCAAGGTTTTTCAGGAAGTGAATGAACTGGTTCTGGTCGCCGAAGTTACTGTGGAAGAAGATTCCGGCGATGATCGTGAGCACGGCAAGTGCCAGCGCGGCGATCCGCGCCTGGTAACCCAGGACCAGCAGGAGGCCGCCGCCGATTTCGACGATCACGGCAAGCGCATAGCTCAATTCCGGCAGCGGCAGGCCGACCGCATTGATGTAGCCGATCGTGCCGGCGGGGTCCATCAGCTTGCCAAAGCCGCTTACCAGGAAAATCGCAGCGAGCAGCCAGCGGCCGATAATTGCTGCATAGGATGTTGAAGTATTCATGATGATGTCTCCTTGCGTTTACGCGGCGAGCCGGCCGGCGCGGAAGTCCGCCACCGCCTGCTCGATCTCCTCGCGCGTGTTCATGACAAACGGGCCGTACTGGACCACGGGTTCGTTGAGCGGCCGACCTGCGACCAGCACGAAGCGCGCGCCACTGGCGCCCGCCCGCACGGTGACGAGATCGCCATCCGTCAGCACGGCGGCACTGAACTGCGGGACGCTCTCGCCCGCGATCACGACGTCGCCCTCAAACGGATAAGCAAAGACGTTGTGACCGGCCGTTACGGGTAGCCCTACAGCAGCGCCCGCCGCGAGTGTCACATCCACATAGAGCGGATCCGTCGCCATCGAGCCAGGCTCGGCATTGAGCGCCCCGACAACGGTCTTGCCAGCGAGCGCGAGCCGCCCGGCGATCAGCTTCAGCTGGCCGCCACCCGGCAGCTCCGCCACCGGAATTTCCGAGGCGGGCACGTCGCGGTAGCGGGCCGGCTGCATCTTGTCGCGCGCCGGCAGGTTGATCCAGAGCTGGAAGCCGCGCATGCGGCCGCGATCCTGCTGCGGCATTTCCGAATGGATGATGCCGCGACCGGCCGTCATCCATTGCACGCCGCCGCTCTTCAGCTCGCCGACATGTCCCAGGTGATCCTCATGACGCATGTGGCCGTCGATCATGTAGGTGACGGTCTCGAACCCGCGGTGCGGATGCGGCGGGAAGCCCGCGATGTAGTCCTCCGGGTTGTCCGTGCCGAACTCGTCGAACAGCAGGAAGGGGTCGAGCCGCAACGCCGCCTGCGATCCCAGGCTGCGGCGAAGCTTGACGCCAGCGCCGTCCGAAGTCCTGGTGCTCAATATGATCCTGTCGATGATGCGTGCATTCATGTCTGTCTCCTCAGGCGGCCAGGCGATCGACGGCGGTGCCGGCATCACGCATGGCGCGCTCCTTTGATTCCTTGCTGACATTCAGTCCCTCGGCATAAATGAACTCGATGTCCTCGATGCCGAGCAGTTTGAAGAAATTGGTGACGTAGGGTGTCTGCGTATCCGCCGGCGTGCCGCGGTAGAAGCCGCCGCGCGCGGCCATCACGTAAACCTTGCGATCGCCGATCAAGCCCTCCGGACCCTGCGCCGTGTAGCGGAAGCTGACGCCGGCCCGTGCGATGTGATCGAAATAAGCCTTGAGCGTCGACGGGATGCCGAAATTATAGAGCGGCAATCCGATGACGACGACATCCGCGGATTTCAGTTCCGCGATCAGCGCATCGGAAATGTTCACGATCGCCTGCTGCTCGGGCGTGCGGCCCTCGAGCCTGCTGAATAGCGCGCCCGCGCGCTCCGCGTCCAGGTGCGGCAGCGGATCGGCTTGCAAATCGCGCACGACGACCTGGCCTTGCGGATGAGCGGACTGCCAACGCTCGATGAAACGCTGGGTCAGCTGCGAGGAATTGCCGCGCTCGCCGAACAGGCTGGTGTTGATCTGGAGCAGGGTCTTCACGAAGCACCTCCTTGGGGTCGGTGCTATTAAAATATTTGCGCATTCGATTAAAAAGCGGATAAATTCGTGTCAATTAATCGAACCGCTCGATATGACAGCACCCAGAATCAGCCTGGAGCAGTGGCGCGCCCTGGTCGCAGTGGTCGAAGCCGGCGGCTATGCGC
>JBAQWM010000414.1:0-7546 GCA_049298915.1 Steroidobacteraceae bacterium
CGTCCGGTCGTCTGTGCTGCATCGCGCCGCACTTCGAATACGTAGCCGTGCCTGCGACCGCCCGCAGCCGTATTATCGAGCGTGGTCTCCTCGCAGCTGAGCCAGGTGCCCCAGGGTGTCGAGCCGCCCGCGCAATTCACCAGGGTGCCGCCGAGCGATGGTTCAACGCTGATCCAGCGGCGGCCGCGAAAGACGAGATTGGTCGTGCCGCCACCGGGCGGGTGGAAGCGCGCGAATGGTACGGCGGCATCGTATCGCGCAGGCGCCAGAATCGGGTTTGCGAAGCCGCGTTCGTGGTTGCGCACCAGCACCACTTCGGTTTCCGCGCCGCGGCGCTCGGCGAAAATCACGCCCATGCCGTCGTGCAGATCCGGTGTCGGCAGTCCGTTGCTCATCAGGTCGCCCGACCAGGAATACGACCGATACTCGAATCCCTCGGGCAACTGCAGCAGCGGCAGCGATGTCTCGAGGTCCGCGACCGGGCGCAAGGGTCCATAGGGGCTGGTCACCATCGCGGAACCGCCGGTGCCTACTGCCGGGCGTCGCACGCGCCGTGCCGCCAGGACGGCGGCGACTGTAACCACGGCGATTCCCGCGGATCCCGCCAGGAATCCGCGCCGGCTGATGGAGGGAATTCTCATCGGTATTCGCATTATCCACGGTAACCGTGAAAACCGCACGACCGTGCGGGAACTGGCTGCCGGTCTGCAGTCCTGAGGATTCAGTCGCGATCCGCGCGGCAGGCGTAACAGCCACGGCGCGCGAAATGCAGGTGCAGGTAGGCGACCTCGCTGCGCGCGAGGTAACGCTCGATGAGCGGCGCCGCGGCAGGCCCGTCGACGACTTCCGCATCCACGATATCGTCCATCGCATCGTAGGCGCGCACCGACAGCAGACGGCGGGTCAGGTAGGGCGGCAGCTCGCCGACGACCAGCCGCAATTCACCGACTCCCGGTCGCACAAATATCGGCCCTGAAGCACGATATGGCGAATGGCTGTCCTGGTGCACGAATGGCAACAGCAGCACGCGTTCACCGACCGGCGCGTCCTCGAGACTGATTCGGCAGGGGAAGCCGACGGGTTCATCCACGCGCATCCAGCGCATGCCGCGGGCGGCGAGCGTTGCTTCGTCGAGACCGAACAGCGGCTGGAACAATGCGGGTTCGAGCCCGCGCAGGATGTAACTCATGACGTGCAGCATCGATCCTGCGCCTGCCGCCCGCAACCCGGTTATTGCTGTGCCTGCCGAAACGACCCCAACCTGATTGCACTCTCCGCCCGGTGGCGCTGCCCATGCCAGCGACCCGGGCACCCGGGTTCGGCCCGATAGCCGGTTACTCACATTTTTCGGCAAGTTTGCCGTACCCTCTGACCGGGCGTAGGATCGCGCAGCGGCGAGGTTTGCCTCGCCGCGATATAACAAGCTTCAGGGGGGAATCAAAGTGAATCCATTCAAGCTCATGGGTTGGGCGGCCATCGCGATTGCCGTGGTCGGCGCCTTCGTGGAAGTCCCGTACGCGGGAACTCTGCTGGTGGTGCTGGGCCTCGTGGCCGGTGTCGCCATTGCCGGTGAGGACCATGTACGCGTGCTGGCTTCCGCACTCGTGCTCGGTTCGCTTTACGGCGTGCTGGGCAATATCCCGGAAGTCGGCATGTACCTCGCGAAGATCTTTGGCGCAGCGGGCACATTTGCTGCCGGCGCGGCGCTGACGATCATCTCGCGGAATATCTGGAACAGATACAAGCCCTGAAAGAAGTCCGCAGGACGCGGCTGACAAAAGGCCCGCCACATGGCGGGCCTTTTCTTTTTATCTCGGCAGGATATTGAAGTGCAGGCGCTGGTCCTGAAAACGGTCGTCGCGCTTCGCGGCACCGGTTGCGACCAGCACGTAAAGGACATTGAGGGCCTGCAGCGCATCACGCACGCCTGCGCCGCGCGACCGCATGGATAGCTGCTTCGCCGTCACGTCCTGCCGGCCCGCATAGGTCTTCCGGATCCGGTTGACAGCATCCCGGCTCACCAGATTGAAGTAACCGCTGGCGCGCTTGGAACGCGAGGCCGACATCACCATGTAGGCCTTGCCACTCTCGAAAACGTAGTAGGTCTGCTTCTTGCCGGAAGCGACGCCGCAGTACTTGAGCCCCGTGGCCAGATTGCGAATATTCATCGATGTATTCCTCAGCGTTTGCGCCGGCGAGTGCCTGCCCGAATGATCCCGCAGAAAATCCCGGCGGCCGCCCAATCGCGAAACCAGCCGCCAAGAGTGGCGGCGAGCCGATCGGCACTGCCACCACGGTTGTCGACGCTCGATCGCACGGCCTGCTCCAGCGTCCGCCCCCGCGCGAGCGCCGCCAGCAATCTGAATTGCCCGGGCGCCTGGTCGCGCCGGTAGACCTGGAAATCCCGGCGATAGACGATCGCAAATGTCGCGCGTGGCCGCGGCATCCGCGGCTTCCCGGAACCGCGCGCTGCATTCATGTACTCGTTGGCCGGGAATCGCAGCTTCAGCAGCACGAGAGCCGGGTTCAGGCAGAGGCGCACGCGATGCCATTCGTCCACGCCGATCGCGGCAAACTCTTCGGCCCCCAGCGGCTCGGCGCGCGGCGCGTCGAATACGTCCTCCATCGCCCGCTCGATGCGCGCAATGTCGACCGCGAGGGCGCGACGATTGCCCGGGGCCAGGTGCCGGGCAAGGAAGGCCGGGAATTTCCTGCTCAGATGATTCAGCGTGCGATGCTTCGAGGGGTGTCGCTGCAGGTACCTGCGGCAGGCGCGCTCGAAGGCCCCCTCGCCCAGGACTTGCTTTGTAACGGGGTATTCCTCGGTCAGGATCTCGAGCAACCGTGCGTAATACATGTGCGCGTAGATATCGAGCCGCTCGACCGACGATAGCGATTTCGACGGCAGCACCACGCTCTCGAGCCTCGCAGCCGCGTGCGGGAGCAAGCGCCGCGCAGGCCTCGCTGCAACGCCGGCTGCGGCTCCATCGGGATGCATCACGACCGCCTGCATCCAGCGCTCGACCGTGTCCAGCGGCGTCGTGTCGCGAAGGCTCATGCGGCGACCGGACTTGGCTGCCGCGCGCCATTCCTGAATCGCGCGGCCTTGCCGACTTCCTGCTGCAGCACCGCGAACTTCGGCACATGCGCGTCCCATTCCAGGAGCGTGGCGCGCCCGCCGGTTTTCTGGTTCACGCGTGCGTAGAGATCCCAGACTTCGTCGATCACGCGCCCGTCATGCGTGTCGATGCAATGCGTGCCATTGTCCGTGTGACCGGCCAGGTGCACCTGCACCACATGCTCATAGGGAATCGCATCCAGGTACGCCACCGGGTCCAGGTCGTGATTCCGGCAGGTCACGTAGACATTGTTGACGTCCAGCAGCAGCGCGCACCCGGCTTCCACTGCGAGGCGCGCGATGAATTCCTCCTCCGGCATCGAGGACGATGCAAATGTCAGGTAGGTGGAGGGATTCTCGAGCACCAGCGGCCGCTCCAGGTAGTCCTGGATCGTCCGCACGCGCGCGACCATGTGCCGCAGTCCCTCCTCCGTGTACGGCACCGGATACAGGTCGTGACCATTCAGGCCCGCGACACCGGTCCAGCAGATGTGGTCGCCGAGCCAGACCGCCCGGGTGCGCTTTGCGAGCGCCGCGAGCTTGTCGAGGAACCCGAAGTCCACCGGATCGGTGCTGCCTACCGACAGGCACACGCCATGCATAACGATCGGATAACGCTCGGCGATCCGGTCCAGGAAATGGAGCGGCCGGCCTTCGGTGTCGATGAAATTCTCGGACAGGATCTCGAACCAGTCCATCGCCGGCCAGTGCTCGGTGATGTGCCGGAAATGCTGCGTGCGCAGGCCGACACCGAGACCGAGATCCGGCAGATTCCAGCGATTCCGCAATGTGGCAGGCGTCATCGATCAGAGACCGTCGCGCACAGACGGCCGCCATCCGGGTTCAAAAAACCCGGATGGCGGCAGCGTCAGACCGTGCTCTCAGCCCATGTGCTCCGGATCGACCGGAACATTGCAGCCGCCCTTGCCCTTGCAGGAGTTCTTGCCTGCGCAGCCGCCGTCGCCGCCCTTGCAACCGCCCTGGCCCTTGCATTCGTTCTGGCCCTTGCACCCGTGCTTGGCCTTGGTGGCGCAGCCGCCCTTGCCCTTGCAGGAGTTCTTGCCGGCGCAGCCGCCGTCACCCGATTCGCAGCCACCCTTGCCCTTGCAGGCGTTGTGGCCTTTACAGACATGCTTGTCGCCGCCGCCCTCACCGGCCGACGCGACATTCGTGAGTTGTGCGCCGGCGACCAGGCCGCCCGCCACGCCCAAAATCACTTTGCCGAAATCCCTGCGATTCATTGCCATGATCAGTACCCTCGTTGTTGGAACATTCAGCTGAAAGACCCGAAGGTCGTACATAAGACCGGTCGGACACGCAAAATACTACGCCACGAATGGATGATCGGATGCGATGCGTCGATCTTTTGCGACGCAACATGACACCTGTCCGTTCAGCCGGGACGCAATTCCCGATGCAATCCGGAGCCAGATCAATGCTGTACGCCCGCGCCCTGGTGCGAATTCCGGCTTCGAGCTTCGCCGCTGGCATCACGAGCGCCGCGGAAGGCTCGCCGGATCTCGGCCGCGCGGTGGAACAGCATCGCGCCTACTGCCGGGCGCTCGCGGACTGCGGTCTCGAGATCGAGACACTCGGCCCTGACCCACAGCATCCCGACAGCACATTCGTCGAGGACACGGCGATCCTCACCCCGCGCGGCGCGATCGCCACGCGTCCCGGCGCCTCAAGCCGGCAGGGCGAAGTGGAAAGCGTCGTTGCGGCACTGCGCCTTCACTACAGCGACATTGCGCGCATCACGGCGCCGGGTACGCTGGATGGCGGCGACGTGTGCGAGGCCGATGGCCATTTCCTGATCGGTCATTCGGCGCGCACCAATGAAGAGGGCGCGCGGCAACTGGCGGGCCTGCTCGAGGACCTTGGTTACCGCGCAAGTCTCGTCGACATTCGCGCCAGCACCGGGCTCCTGCACCTGAAGACCGGGCTCTCCTATATCGGCGACGGCCGCATGCTCATGAGCGGCGAGGTGCCTCGTGTCGAGGCATTTGGCCCCTACGAAATCATCGCGGTCGACGGCCCCGAGCGTTATGCAGCGAACTGCGTCATGGTCAACGACCGGATGCTGCTTGCGCAGGGATACCCGCGAATCGCCGCCAAGCTTCTGGAACTCGGCTACGCGATCATTGCCCTCGAGATGTCCGAGTTCCGCAAGATGGACGGCGGCCTGAGCTGCCTGTCGCTGCGCTTCTAGCTGGTCCTGGGCTCTGCGAGCTACAGCGTCACCATCCGGCCGAAATCTGTCCTGATACAACTGTTTATATTTCAAAGGCGATAGTATGCGACTGCAGCATGGCCGCTGCCGGGGGTTGCAAATGCGTCTCGTCGTATCCTGCCTGGGCTGCGCACTGCTACTGATCGCCTGCGGCAGCGATCCCGATCAGGCTGGGGATGCGCGATCCGGTGAGCGCGCGGCCGCCCGGGACCAAGGCCCAGCGGTTCCTGCCGTGCTCAATCAGACCGTGGACTTGTCGGCTTGCCTGCTGGATGAGAGCCAAGGCGCGGATGCTGCGCTCGGCGCCTGCCCTACCTACGTGCTTCAGTCCCTTGATTACATGACGACGGAATGCCGCGCATCCGGCGGGGTGCTGAATGCCGTGCCTGAATCCAGCATCTGGTCGCTCGACGTGGATGCCGATGGCAACAATGAAGTCCTCATCGACCTCAGCCAGAACTTCACCTGCTATGGCGCGCCTGCAGTGCTCGCCTGCGGCAGCTTGGGCTGCCCGTATTTCCTGTACACGCAGCGCGGCGAGGCCTGGGTGGAGCTTGGGGCGGTAAATGCAGACGACGGGCCTGGCATCGAGGTGCTGGGCGGAGATCCCGGCATGCCTGCAACCTTGCGCGGTGGCTGCCTCGGCAATCGCCCCTGCACCGAGCTGACGCATTACGCCTGGAAAGGCGGCGCCTACGAACGTTCGTGGATCGAATACCGCCGCCACATCGTGGACGTGGTTCCCAGCAGCCTGTGGAGGCTCAGCCGCGAAGCGCCGGTTCTGACCGCCCCGTCCAAGGATGGGCAGCAGATTGAAACCTACCCGGCCGGCACCGCCGTAATCGTGCTCGGCAGCTCCCGTACCGCACCCTATAAGTATGTGTCGCCCTGCACTGGCTGCAAGCGCGGCTTCGTCGAAGCCGCATTGCTCGAGCAGTGAGAAACGGCGCCGGCTCGCCGGAGGAATCCTAGGGCTTCATCGCCGCCTGGGCCGCTTTTACCTCGATCACGATCGCGCGCCCGTTACCGGCCAGGCATTCCCAGGAATGCGTCAGACCATCCCCGATCCAGAGCACCATGCCGGGGCTGAAATCGAGGATGCCGGCCTTGCCGTCGGGCCCGGTGGATTTCATTCGCATCCAGTCCAGGCTCACGACCAGCGACGGCGGGTGTTTGTGCATCGGGCTTTTCATGCCATGCGAGGCGCGTCCTTCGTAGACACGCACGTGCGGGTTCTCAAAGAACACGTGATGCACATCCGGATCCACCGATACTGCGTCACCACTGCGTTCTGCAGCCGTGGGGGCCGGCGGCGGCTCTGCATTCAGCGCCGACTTGATCTCGACGCCGATGGCGTGCAGCTCGCCTGCCAGCACCTCCCAGGAATGCTGCACCCCCTCGATCCACAGCGCCATACCGGGATTCAAGTCGAAAAGGCTGGTCTTGCCATCCGGCGTCTTCACCCGCAGGCGCGCCTTGCCGACGCTGACCACGAATGTCGGCGGATGCGAGTGCATGGGGCTCATCGTCCCCCTGGATGCGCGGGCGTCGAACACGCGGATGAACTCGTTGTCGATGATTACATTGTGGGCGACGGGATCCACGCTGACAGCGTCTCCCGCCGTCTGCGCAAGTACCGTGACTGAAAAGAACGCGGCGAGAAAGCCGGCGAGGCGGAGTTTTCGAGACATGGGGCATCCCCTGGGTTGCTTCCGCTGAGTAGATATCCGGCTTCAGTGATCAGTGACCAGCTCGCCGCTCAGGATTATCTCGACGCGGCGATTCCGCGCGCGGCCCTCGGAGGTT
This sequence comes from Steroidobacteraceae bacterium, assembly GCA_049298915.1. Classification (GTDB taxonomy): domain Bacteria; phylum Pseudomonadota; class Gammaproteobacteria; order Steroidobacterales; family Steroidobacteraceae; genus SCUD01. The sequence goes on from JBAQWM010000414.1 coordinate 7,155, forward strand.
TCATTGCTCGCGATCGGCCGGTCCGGACCGAGACCCTCTACCTCGATCGACGATGCGTCGACACCCTGCCCGATCAGGTAATCGCGCACACTGATTGCGCGCGCCAGCGAAAGAGTCTGGTTGGTTTCGTAGCTGCCGGTGTCGTCGGTGTGGCCCTCGACCCGGAAGCGAAGCGATGGGTACACGCCGACGATGCCCGCGAACCGCGCCAGTCCTTCGCGGGCGTCCGCATTCAGCGTCGCGGCGCCGGTTGCGAATTGCACACCCGCGATCTCCGCGACGATGCCGCGCTCGGTCACGCTTGTCGGGAGGGCGCGATTCAGGCGCGCCGCGAGATCCGCGCGTGCCTGCCGGTTCGCCTCGAGCGCGGCTTGGCGTGCAGCCTCCTCGGC
>JBAQWM010000415.1:0-1836 GCA_049298915.1 Steroidobacteraceae bacterium
CCAGCGCGGCGGCCGATGTGCCGGATCGTCCGGCGAGGCGCGCGGCGCGGGCGGCGGCACGGGCGGCGCCGATCTTTGCTGGGTTCCGGGTGGCGGATCCAGCCTGATCCGCTGGCCCGGATAGATCCGGTAACTGCGGCCGATACGATTCCAGCGCGCGACATCATGATAGTCGAGCCCGTATCGCATCGAGATGGAGTACAGCGTTTCTCCGGCGCGCACGACATGGTGATCCGGGATCGCCGGCCGGCGCGCGCCGCCACTGCAGGCCACAAGAGCAAGGGCCGCCGCCAGCAGGCAGGAACGGGCGAGCGCCGGGCCCACTGCCCTGTGCCTTCCCGCCACTTCAGGACAGGCCGCCCAGCAATGGCACGAAGCTGACGAATCCCAGCCGCTCGCGCAGGATCTGGTCGCCACGCCGGGTCAGGCGCAGCAGTTCCTGCCGGCCTTCCGGCCCGACCGGCGCAACCAGGCGCCCGCCTTCACCGAGCTGATCGAGCAGTTTCTGCGGCACGGCATGGGGTGCAGCCGTCACCAGGATGCCGTCGAATGGCGCCTGCGACCGCCAACCCTCATTGCCGTCCCCGTGCTTCAGCCGGACATTGCGGATGCCGAGCAATTTCAGGTTGTCCCTTGCACGTTCCAGCAATCCCTCGATGCGCTCGATGCTGTAGAGGCGCCCGACCAGCGGTGCCAGCACGGCGGTCTGGTAGCCGCATCCGGTGCCGATCTCCAGCACCTTCTCCGGTACGCCGCCGATCGTCACCGCTTCGGTCATGCGCGCCACGACATAGGGCTGGGAAATGGTCTGGCCGTAACCGATCGGCAGGGCCGTGTCCTCGTAAGCCCGGCTGGCTAGCGCCTCGTCCACGAACAGATGGCGCGGCACATTGCGGATGCGATCCAGCACGCGCGGATCCCGGATCCCCTGCTCGACGAGCCGCTGGATCAGGCGCTCACGGGTGCGCGCCGAAGTCATTCCGATGCCGCTGCGGGTCGGTTCTTCGCGCTCGACGCTCATGGGACCGGCTCCCGCAGCCAGTCGCGCAGGATGTCGAGCGCGGCGTGGCGCGTCAGGTCGACCTGCAGCGGCGTCACCGAGACGAAGTGGTTGGCGACGGCATGAAAATCCGTTCCCGGCCCGGCGTCCTGGCCCGAACCTGCGGCACCGACCCAGTAGATCTGGCGGCCGCGCGGATCGCGGCTCCTGACCGCCGGCTCCGCGCGATGGCGATTGCCGAGGCGAGTCACTTCGAGACCGCGCAACGCCTCGTATGGCAGATCCGGCACGTTGACATTCAGGATCATGGATCGATGCAGGGGCCGCGCGAGCAGGCGCAGCACGAGTTCGCGCGCGATGCGCGCCGCGGTCCCGAAATTCGTGCAATTGCCGCTGGCGGGCACCAGCGACATCGCGATCGTCGGCAGGCCCAGGAAGCGTCCCTCGATCGCCGCCGCCACGGTTCCGGAATACAGCACGTCGTCGCCGAGATTGGCGCCGTCATTCACGCCCGAGACGACCATGTCGAACTCGTCGTCGAACAGGCCGGTGATGGCCAGATGCACGCAATCGGTCGGCGTGCCATTGATGACATACCAGGTATCCGGCTCGGCCTGCTGGACCTGCAGTGGCGCGTCGAGCGTCAGCGAATGGCTGGCCCCGCTGCGATTGCGGTCGGGCGCGACCACCGTCAGCGGTGCGATATCCGCGAGCGCCACTTTCAGGCAGCGCAGGCCTTCGGCACGATAACCATCGTCGTTGGAGAGCAGAATCTTCACGGCTGCGCCTGTCCATCCCCTTCGCGTGACCGGCGACCGGGCCGCACTATACTGCAT
>JBAQWM010000416.1:0-3219 GCA_049298915.1 Steroidobacteraceae bacterium
CCGCATACCCTGTCGATCGGACTGATCGGGCCGGGCACGGTCGGTTCGGTCCTGCTCGCCCAGCTCGAATCGCAGGCTGCACGGTTTCAGAGCCAGTTCAATCTCGACCTGCGGGTGCGCGGCATCGCCACATCGAAACGGATGCTGCTGGCGGATGCCGCCATCGACCTCAATTCCTGGCGCGAGGCGCTCGAGCGTCAGGGCGAAACGCTGGATCTGGCGAAATTCGAGGCCCATGTTGCAGCCGGGCACCTGCCGCATCGAGTCATGATCGACTGCACGGCGGATGCCGGCATTGCGAGCCGCTACGCCTCCTGGTTCGCCGCGGGCCTGCACATCGTCACGCCAAACAAGAAGGCCGGTAGCGCTCCATTGTCCGAGTTCCAGCACATGCAGCGGGCGAGGCGCGCAGCCGGCACGCATTTCCTGTGCGAGGCGACGGTCGGCGCTGCGCTGCCGATCATCATGACGATGCGCGACCTGCGCGAGACCGGCGACGGCATCCGCACGGTCGAAGGCGTCTTCTCCGGCACGCTGGCATATCTCTTCAATTCCTACGATGGCGGCACGCCGTTTTCGACCATCGTAGCCGACGCTAAAGCCCGAGGCTTCACGGAGCCCGATCCGCGCGACGACTTGTCCGGCGCGGATGTCGCTCGCAAGCTGGTGATCCTCGCGCGCGAGATGGGGCTGATGATCGAGCTTGCCGATGTCGAGACCGAAAACCTGGTGCCGAAGGAGCTGCGCGCCTGCAGCCTGGCGGAGTTCCTCCAGCGGTTGCCCAAACATGACGCGCGCCTGCAGGAACTCCTGAACTCGGCGCAGTGCGCAGGAAAGGTATTGCGCTATGTGGGGCGCCTGACGGCGCAAGGGAAGGCCTCCGCCGCGATCGAGCAGCTTGAAGCCGGCCACGCATTCGCACACATGGCATCTACCGACAACATCGTGCGTTTCGTGACCGATCGCTATAGCGAGAACCCGCTGATCGTGCAGGGGCCGGGTGCCGGCCCGTCGGTGACGGCAGGCGGCGTGTTCGGCGATCTGCTGCGGCTCGCTTCCTATCTCGGCGCACGGATCTGAGGCATGGCGCGGCATTCGGCAATTGCCTTTGCACCGGCCACGGTGGGCAATGTCGGCATCGGATTCGACATCCTGGGTCATGCAATGCCAGCGATCGGTGACCGCGTTCGCGCGACGCGCAGCGACCGCCCCGGTGTCCGTATCGTCTCGATCAGCGGCGTCGTCGCTGAACTGCCGATGGAGGCGGAGCAGAACACCGCTGGCGTTGCAGTGATGTCACTCGCCCAGTCGCTGACACTGCCCTTCGGCTTCGAGCTGGCGATCGAAAAGGGCATACCGCTGGGCTCGGGTCTCGGCGGCTCGGCCGCCTCTGCCGTCGCTGCACTCGTTGCGGCCAATGAACTGCTGGAGTTGCCGCTGTCGCGACTTGAACTCCTCGCCCACGCGATCCGCGGCGAGGCCCAGGCCAGCGGTTCGCGGCATGCCGACAATGTCGCGCCTGCGCTGTTCGGCGGTCTGGTGCTCACGGTCGGCATCGACAAGCCCAGGGTCAAGCAGATTCCCGTGCCGCCGGGGATCCGCTGTGTCCTCGTCCATCCACACCTGGTCCTTGCCACGAGCGAGGCACGCGCGATCCTCAGGGACACGGTCGGCATGCCGGATCTGGTCAGGCAGACGGCGAATCTGGCTGGCTTTCTTGCCAGCTGCTACACCAACGACCTCGCCCTGATGCGTGCGGCCTTTGAGGATGTGCTCATCGAGCCACAGCGGGCGCGGCTGATACCCGGGTTCCCGGAGGTCAAGCGCTCTGCGCTCGAGGCGGGTGCCCTGGGCTGCTCGATTTCCGGCGCCGGTCCGAGCGTATTTGCCTGGTGCGAAGCGCCGCACGCCAGCGCGATCTCCGCCGCCATGGTGCGGGCATTTGCCAGGCGCGATCTGGCCTGCGACCACTGGATCGAAGCGATCGGCGGCGCCGGCGCAGTGCTGGTGCAAGGGCCATGAATTTCTGCAGCGGCCGCGGCCCGCCATCGCTACCATTGCCAGCGCCATGGACGTCGGTGACCCCGGCAAGTTCGAGAGGTTGAGCTCCCTTTACCATGATCACGAAGCCATGAGAACAGGAATCCGCGCGGTATCGGTCAGCGACAGATGCGATTCGCACCGGGTGCTGGCTGCATGAATACCGACATGCTCATCGTGCAGGTGGTGATCGTGGTGACGCTGGCCGCGCTGCTGGCGCTCGCGATCATGGCCGGTTTCCGGCGCTGGCGGCAGAGCCGGGCCCGGCGCCGGATCGTCCGGGCGGTCGAGGCCGCTGCCCTGGCAGCGCTCCGGGACATCGTGCTGCCGGACGGCAATGACGGCCACCTGCATGTCGATTTCCTGCTGATGACCGGTCGCGGGCTGCTGGTCATCGATCTGCGCGACGTGGCCGGTGTCGTATTCGGTGGCGAGCACATGAACGAATGGACCGTCATGGATGGCATCGTGCGCGCGACCTTCCTGAATCCGATCGAACCACTCTACGACCGCGTCGCGGCCGTGCGCCTGCTGGCCGGCGACGTGCCGGTCGACGGCCGCATCGTATTCACGGATCGCAGCCGCTTCCCCAAAGGACGGCCGCCCAAGGTCATTACATTGAGCGCGCTGGAGGCCGAATATCCGCCGCTGGGTCCGGATGCCGCCAGCGAAGCGCGGGAACGCTACCACCAGGCCTGGGAGCAGATCCAGAAGCATTCCGAGCCCAGCCCGCTGATGCGACGCTGAATCCGCTCCAGGTTCAGGCCGCGGCCTGGCTGCTGTGATCCGCCAGCACCTTGGCGACGCACACCGTGAGATTCCGGGCGCAGTCGAGGTGCAGGAATTCATTCGGCCCGTGAGCATTGGAATGCGGTCCCAGCACGCCGGTCACGAGAAACTGCGTTTTCGGAAAGCGTTCGCCCAGCATGCCGATGAACGGGATGCTGCCGCCGGTGCCCAGAGACATCGCGTCGTGCCCGAATGTGGCGTGCGAGGCTTCGGCCATGGATTTCTCGAGCCATGGCGCGACCGCCGGCGCATTCCAGCCGGCCAGGGAGGATCCGACCACGAATTTCACCTGCGCGCCATAAGGCGGGTCTGCTTCGAGCTGCTTCTTGACGGCAGCCGCTGCAGTGGCGGCATCCTTGGTCGGTGGCAGGCGGAATGACAGCTTGAGAT
>JBAQWM010000417.1:0-4648 GCA_049298915.1 Steroidobacteraceae bacterium
ACTGAAAGCTGGATATATGTACAGTCGCCCGCGCTTCAGAGCGGTCTGCGGAATCGCAGCGTGAAACGGTCGCTTTCGCCGATGGCTGAGTAGTGCTCGCGGTTCACATCGCCGCCGCGGAATGACGGTGGCAGTGACCAGACTCCATCCGGGTGATTCTTGGTGTCATTCGGGTTCGCATTCACGTCGCTGCGTCCGATCAGTTCGAATCCCGCGGCTTCGGCAAGGGCAATTGCATGGTCCTCGCGTACATAACCGCTCCTGGCGCGCGGATCCTGCGGTTCGCTGTTCGATGCCCGGTGTTCGACCATGCCGAGGATACCGCCGGGCTTCAGCGCCCTGAACATCGCGGCCAGCATCGGTTCCGCGGCGTCGCGCGACATCCAGTTGTGCAGATTGCGGAAGGTCAGAACCATGTCGGCGCTGCCATTGGGCACCGGCTTCAACTCGTCCGGATGCTGCAGGGCCACTACTGTCGTTTTGCCATAAAGGTCGGGGCGTGAAGCGAGTTTCTCCGCGTAGGCCTTGAGGTTGTCCTGTACATACTTGCTTTCCGACTTCGGATCCCAACTGGCGGCGATATAGCGGCCCTTGTCGCGCAGAACCGGTGCAAGTACCTCGGTGTACCAGCCGCCGCCGCCCGGCCAGACCTCGATGACGGTCATGTTCTGCCGGATGCCGAAGAATGTCAGCGTCTCCTTCGGGTGGCGATACGCGTCGCGCGCACGATTTGCGGCGGAACGATGATCGCCCGCAAGCGCCCGTTCAATTGCAGCGGCGGTCGCGGCATCCGTGACTGGGGCGGCGGCCGTTGCTGCGGTCGCTGCTGCGTACCCGGTGCAACCGGCGTGAAACATCGAGGCGATGATGGATGTGGCAAGTATGATGCGCGGCAGGGACATGGCATGACTCCATTTGGGTATCGATTTCGGCGGTTGCAGGAAAATCCGGCACAGCATGATGCGGCGGAATTCAGGCTCAGGCCACGCCGTCCGGCTCGAGGTAGGTGTAACCCGCGAGTTCGGATTCGTAGAATCGCTTCAGTGCCTGGCCCTCCGCGACCGACAGGCGGCCATCGCGCATGGCCCGCTCGCAGTCGCGCGCAAAGCGCGGGTAGAGTTCGTCGGTATCGTACTGCATGTAGCCGAGTACAGTGCTCGCGGTGTCGCCCTTGACGATTTCCTCGATCCACCAGCCGTGCGCGTCGTCAAGGCGGATATGGACGACATGCGTGTCGCCAAACAGGTTGTGCAGGTCGCCGAGCGTCTCCTGGTAGGCGCCGACCAGGAATGCGGCCAGAAAATAGTCCTCGCCGGGAATCAGTTCATGCACCTCGAGTGCGCGCTTGATGTCGCGCGACGACACGAAGCGGTCGATCTTGCCGTCCGAGTCGCAGGTGATGTCCGCCAGCACGGCGCTGCGCGCCGGTCTTTCTGCCAGGCGATGGAGCGGCATGATCGGGAACAACTGGTCGATCGCCCAGCTGTCCGGCAGCGACTGGAATACCGACATGTTGCAGAAATAGGTGTCTGACAGCAGCGCCTCGAGCCCGTCGAGCTCCTCGGGAATTCGCCCCAGCTTGCGGGTGACGTCGCGTACCCTGGCGCAGGTGGCCCAGTACAGTCGCTCCGCCAGACTGCGCATCTCGATATTCAGATAGCCGAGACTGAACATCTGCTGCGCCTGTTCCCGCGCCTGCTGGGCGTCATGCCAGCATTCCACCAGGCGGCGCTCGCTTACGGTCGCATGGGCGTCGTACAGGTCCGCAACCGGTTGCGGCAGGCGGCCGTCATCCGTCACTGCGCGGTCGGGGGCGCTGAAGTGGTCCAGGCGGGCAGCTCCCAGCACATTGAATATCAGCACGCTGTGATGGGCGGCGATCGCGCGTCCCGATTCGCTGATGATGACCGGATGCGCGAGGCCGCGCGCATTGCAGACGCTCGCCACCCGGTAAACCACGTCGCTCGCATACTCGCGCAGTGAATAGTTCGTGGACGACTCGAAATTCGTGCGCGTGCCGTCGTAGTCGATGCCGAGACCGCCGCCGACATCGATGTATTCGAGGGCCGCACCGAGCTTTGCGAGTTCGGCATAGACCTGGGCCAGCTCGTTGACCGCGTCCTTGACGCGGCGGATGTCGTGCAACTGCGAGCCGGGATGGCAATGCACGAGCTTCAGGCAGTCCAGCATCCCGTGCGATCGGAGCACGTCGACGAGATCGAGGATCTCGGTCGTGAACAACCCGAACTTGGAGCGATCGCCGGCGGATTCGCGCCAGCGGCCCGCACCCTCGGCAGCGAGCTTTACCCGCACGCCGATTGTCGGCCGGACCTGGTATTTTTCGGCATGCCGGAGGATGTAGCCCAGCTCCGAAAAATTCTCGACGACCGGGATTATCGATCGGCCGAGTTTGGTCGCGAGGATCACCGCTTCGATGTAACTGTCGTCCTTGAAGCCGTTGCAGATGATCAGCCGATCCGGGGCGTCTTCGGTCATCGCCATGACGGCAAGCAGTTCGGGCTTCGAACCGCATTCGAGGCCGAAGCCGAGTTCCGCGCTGCCGCGGTAGACTTCTTCAACGACCAGACGCTGCTGGTTGACCTTGATCGGGAATACCGCAGCGTAGCGGTTCCTGTAGTCGTTCTCGGCGATCGCGGCTGCGAATGCGTCGTGCAGCGAGTGCAGGCGGTTGCGCAGCAGGTCGGAGAACCGCAGCACCATCGGGGCCGTCAGGTCGCGCGCCCCCAGTTGCTGCACGACTTCGTAAAGGTCGATTTCGCGGGCATCGTCCCTGCCCGGCCGGCACACGACATGACCGGCATCATTGATGCCGAAATAGCCACCGCCCCAGGCGCGGACGGCATACAGCTCGGCGGAGTCCTGGGCATCCCATGGCCTGGGCGCAGCTGCGCCACGCATCGCGCTTTCCAAGGCTCCAGTCCTGATGACCGCCATCGGGCGCGGACGATACCAGAACCGGCGCGGCCGTGGATACAGAAAGGGCGGGTCTTACCCGGCCTGAGGATCAGGCGGAATCGTCGATGTAGTCGTCCGGCAGGGCATGCGCGACGCCCTTGTGGCAGTCGATGCAGGTCTTTCCGCTGGTCGCCATCTGCTCGTGCTTGCGCGCCGCGCGGCCATTCTGCGCATCGAAGTCCATCTTTTCAGCCACGTGGCACCCGCGGCATTCACGCGAATCGGTCGCCTTCATGTAGCTCCACACGGTCTCGGCCATGTGCAGGCGCCGCGCCTGGAATTTCTCGCGGGTATCGAGGGTGCCGATCAGATGGTGATAGACGTCCTTGGAAGCGATGATTTTCTTCAGGAGTTTCGGCCCGAACTCCACCGGTACGTGGCAGTCGATGCAAGTCGCCCGTACGCCGCCGCTGTTCCGGTCATGAACGGTATCCAGAAATTCCTCGTATACGAAGGCTTCCATCTCGTGGCACGAGATGCAGAATGACTCGGTGTTGGTCCACGCGAGTGTCACGGAGAAGGCGCTCACCGCGAGGATGCCCGCGCCGAACAACAGTGTCCCGACAATCAGCGAAGGCAGGCGCCACTTGCCGGAGACCAGTCTGCGCCAGCCCGATCCGGGCAATTTCGATGGGCCTTCGGGCGTGCTCATCTGGCAGGGTCGCGCTACAGCGCGAGCATCTCCGCCGTGATCGACTTGTACCAGCCGGCTGCATACTCCGCCTCTTTCAGGCGAATGCGCTTGGCCGCCGTGGTCTCGCTGACTCCACCGGCAACCGAGACGAATTTTCCATTGACCACGCGATAGGTGTTGACTTCCGATATCGCAAATTTTGGTCCGGCGAGGCTGTAGAAGGCGGTCGTCAGCGCCTGCTCCTGCGCCTTTACGCCATTCAGGCTGCTGATGATGGCAGCCGCGCAGGCCTTGGCCTGGACATTGGCCGAGCAGGCGGATTTCAGCATGTCGCCGGCAATGCAGGTGTCGCCGATGACGTACACCGATTTCTGCAGCGTCGACTCGAAGCTGACCGGGTCAACAGGACACCAGCCGCTCTTGTCCGTGAGACCCGCGGTGGCCGCAATGGCCGCCGCGCTCTGCGGTGGCACCAGATTGATCACGGCACCCTTGTAAGCCTCGCCATTCGGGCCGTACACCGTACGCGCCCCGACGTCGAGGCGCGTGACTTGTGCGGCCGGGCCGCTGATCCGCTCGATCATGCCCGGATACATCTCGCCCCAGGCTTTCTGGAACTGCGCGAGCTTCGGCTCCGCATCGTTGGGGTCGAGCACCAGCACCTTTGATTTCGGCTTGTTGACGCTGAGGTAATAGGCGATAAGGCTTGCGCGCTCGAGAATCGCGGGGGGCGCGCGGAACGGCTTGCGCGGCGCGGCAACGATCACCACGCCCCCGTCAGGCATGGCCTGCAACTGCTTTATCAGTATCGACGTCTGTTCCCCGGCGATCCAGGCGTGCGGAATTTCCGCGCTGGCTGCCTGGGAATGACCGGCGATCTTGCCCCACTGGAATTCGACTCCCGGCGCGACCACGAGCCGGTCGTAGGCCAGGGTCCCGCCACCCTTCAGGCGTACGACCCGGGCACTTGCGTCGATTGCAGTCACAGTGTCCTGTACGAATTTGCAGCCGCGGCGCGCCTGCAACTGGCTGTAATCG
>JBAQWM010000418.1:0-4789 GCA_049298915.1 Steroidobacteraceae bacterium
GGCTTGAACCACTCCTTGCCCGCGCCGAGCGTGCCGATCCGCGCCTGCACGCCGTCGGAAGTGAAAAGCACGGCGTTGGTCGCGAATAGCGCCGGCACCTGCGCCTGGTAGGTCTGGAGCTGCTGGAAGGCCGACCACACGGTGGCGTTCTCGTCGGCCGGATTCTTGAGCTCGATCACCGCCAGCGGCAGGCCGTTAACGAACAGCACCAAGTCGGGCCTGCGCGTGTGCTGGCCTTCCGATACGGTGAACTGGTTGACGGCGAGCCAGTCGTTGCTGGCCGGCGTATCGAAGCCGATCATCCGGGCCTGCGCCCCGGCGATCGAGCCGTCCTTGCGCCGGTACTGGACGGTAATGCCTTCGACGAGCATACGGTGCACGTCGCGATTGCACTCCATAAGCGAGAGCGCATCCACGCGCGTGAGCTTGCGGAAGGCGTCGTCCAGCGCTTCGGGTGGAAGGTCCGGATTCAAACGCACGAGTGCCTGGCGCAGCCGCCTCTCCAGCAAGACGTCGCGGTAGTTCGGATCGCTGCGCTCCGCGCCAGGTTCGCCCGCGGCGATGTCTGGGCCGTGCAGGACCGCGTAACCCAGCGCTTCGAGCCAAGCGAGGGCCGCGGCTTCGACGACGGATTCGGTGAAGATCACCGCCGAGGGCCGTCCGTCCGCCATGCGCGACCGAGGTCTTCAATTCCCTCGTACCTGTATACGCGCCCCTTCGGCCCAAGAGCAGGTACGAACAGATTGACGAGACGGTTCCTGACGACCTCGCTCGGATCGGCGACGTAGAAGTGCTCCAAGAATTTCTTTTTGGCGGCACGAGAACGACTGACTTCCGCGAAGAGGGCTTTAGCGAGCAGGTCTGTATCCGGTAGTGAGTAGCCGATAATCGCCAGGCTCGAGCACTTTTCGCACTGTAGGCGAGCCTCGCGCCACAATTGCCGGTAGGGATTGATGTCAATGCGCTTGTGCCATCCGGGTGGCAAGATCGCGCACTTGTCGAATACCGCCACACCCTTTCTCGCGCGAACAACATACGGTCTCGGCTTGAGACGGATCCTATTGTTTTCGTCCAGAGTCCAATTCACGCTTCCATGAAGTTTGAGCAGGCGAATCTGACTCACTACTTTGGATTCACGCTTTTTTCGTGCTCTCCACCCCTTCGCCCACGAGAGAGTCTTCCCACTCGTGTCAACGCCGTAGCCGTCGCCTGGGTCCCACGCGGTGCTGGATGGAAGTGACTCTTCTATGACCGTCTCGTAGTTAAAGGTCACCAGGGTGTCACCATCCAGGACATGCCGCAGAAGGCTCGTGTGATCGGTGCTCGGGCCGACCTTCGCCGATCCGTCCTCCATGTCACAGGTAGTACAAATGAGGACGCGCCGAATCAGCTCCTCTAAATCTGACTGTCGCTTCTTCCAGTCCTTTGGTCGATTCTTTGACTTCGCAAAACGCCCGATCTCACCACGGGCCTCGATGTCACGATAGTACTCTTCAAGACCCACGCCACTGACTTGTCCATACAGCTCGAATACATCCTTCCGTACGCGAGCCGCCAATCGACCTGTGCCGCGCCCACTGAGTTGCCCGGCAACGTCAAAGAAATCACTGTCCAGCGGAGGAGGTGGCACCCGGTCCTTGTATGCACCTCGCGTGACACCCGCGCCAATCACCATCACAAGTGAACCTCTAGCTGGCACGGAAGGATTCCGTAGCGTGTCGGGGCACGCCATGCGCGCGCAGTTCGCTAGAGATGACCCCCGAAAGCAGGCTGTTGCGCAGGAAAGTGAGGCCGACGATTCTCATCACATTCTCACAGCTCATAGCAATCCGGGCCCATACCTGTCGATGTAACGTCTCAAGACGACCTTTGGCTGTTCAATTGTTTTGTCGAAGAACTTGGCCATCGATTGCTTGATCGCCCAGACATCGAAGTACATTTGTGCGAAGCAATCGCCGTCCTGGAACGGATTGCGTCCCTTGTACTTAACCTTCTGGGTCGTGCCGGCGTGAGCCGCATGACCACGCGTCTCATTTATTGCTTCGATTGATTCCAGATCCGGATATGGCCACGAAAGCAGAACTGGCCGCAAGACACGGAACATATCCATAAAGCCCAGACGGTCGACCATTTTCTCGAAACTAGCTTCGACTTTCCTGTTTTCTTCTTCGTCGTCAGTGAGGAATAGTTGCGAGTGAAATGTGTGATAGAAGACGCGACGCAAGTCGATCTCGATGGCCGCGTGTAGATCAAATATGCATGACCTAATTAGATGTTCTCGGTCGCTCAGATTCGATGCGAGTTTCTTGACCTCCGCGTACGCTTCTTCCGCGGACTTACAATTTATCAGGTCGAGGTAGCGATTCTCCCCTTCGGTCATGTCGTTACCCTTTCTAAGACCTTTGTGTCGTTCACCCGCACCTCCCCGGAGATGAGCTTCGGCAGCAGTGAATCGCGAAGTCTGGCGATGGAGCGTGAAAGGTTGTTGGTCGCGTGGGTTTGCCGCCACACGTCACCTGCAAACCGCTCAAACGCAACATGCACCGAATCAGAAGCTGTGACGATGGATATCACATCCAAGTCTTCCTTCCTGAAGCCTGATTGCACGCTTCGGGCACCCATCCCTTTGATGACGACCTGAAACGCTGGAGACTGCAAGAAATGGCCGATAAACTCGCGGATAGGTCGATGCGGGATAACTTTCACGAGCGCGACGTTGTAGGCACCAGATAGTCCGCGACAGATGCGCGCTAACGAATCACTCGGCTTCTCTGCATTGCCCGACGAGCCATAGCGCGCAATCATGATGTCGTCAGTCGCGAACTTGCGAAGCTTCGCAGTGTCGGGGACGAAAGTGACGTGATTGCTTGAATAGAAATCTCGGATTTGCACGAGACGAACATGACCCTCACGTGGTTCAGAAACGAACTCGCTGGCGGGTGGTTGCGATCCACCTTCAAAAGTCATCACGTCACTTAGTCGTTCAACCCCCCACCTCTTCGGAATCTCCCCCAGCTCCGAGTCCTCGAAGGAATCTGGAAAGAGTTCGGCGAGGAGCTGGGGTAGGCCGGGGTCGCGGCCTTCGGTCTTGGCACGGACGGGGTCGAAGTCAACGAACCACGACTTGAACAGCGCCCGCGCCATCGCCTCCAGCGTCTCGTTCATCCGCCGGTTCAGATCGATCTTGTCGTCCAGCGTGCCGAGGATGTGGGCGATGGCGCGTTGATCGGGGAGTGGTGGTAGAGGTACTTCCACGCTGTGTATCAGTGACGGGCTCACGTTTGGTTGGGCTGAGCCGTAGCCAAGTCCCTCGATCTCCTTGCGGACTTCAGCGTCTCGCAGCAAGTAGAAGAGGAAGCCCTGATCTAGGCGCCGGGGGTCACGGACTGTAAAGCGACCGACACGCTGATTGATTGCCGCTGGCAAATCACGCTCACGTACTTTCGCAACATCGCCGATGTAGCCGGTCATCGCGATCAGGATGTCACCTGCTCGGAGCGCGAATTCCGCGGCTGAGTCTGCGACTGGCTGGGGAACAAATGAGCAAGTGTCCATGACAAGACGGCCGTCCTTCACGTTCGCGATCTTGACGACGGGAATCCCGGTCTCCGTCCAATCGCTACTCTTGAAGGCGAACCCAGATCGTACCAACGCGACTTCGCCCAGCGGCACTGCGTCGTACTCACCCGCCATACCCAAGCTCCTTCAGGTTGGCGGCGATCGCGGCATCGAGTTTCGTGGCCTCGGCCTGTTGCTCGCGCAGCGTCGCGGTGAGCCGCTTCATCTTCTCCTCGAAGGGCTCGCCGTCGTCCACGGCCGCCTCGGCGCCGACGTAGCGGCCGGGCGTGAGCACGTGAGCGTGCTTGCGGATGTCTTCCAGCGTGCCGCGCTTGCAGAAGCCGGGCACGTCGGCGTACTCGCCCGCGTCCTTGTCGCCGCGCCAAGCGTGGTAGGTGCCGGCGATCTTCGCGATATCGGCATCGAGCAGCTCGCGGTGCACCCGGTCGGCCATCGTGCCGAGCTTTCGCGCATCGATGAACAGCGTCTCTCCACGCCGGTCGCGGAAGCGGCCGTTCTTCTTGTTGCGGGCGAGGAACCAGAGGCAGACCGGAATCTGCGTCGAGTAGAAGAGCTGGCCCGGCAGCGCCACCATGCAGTCCACGAGGTCGGCCTCGATGATGGCCTTGCGGATCTCGCCCTCGCCCGACTGGTTCGACGACATCGAGCCGTTGGCGAGCACGAAGCCGGCGAGCCCGGTGGGTGCGAGGTGGTGGATGAAGTGCTGCACCCAGGCGTAGTTGGCGTTGCCCGCGGGCGGCGTGCCGTAGGCCCAGCGCTGGTCGTCCTTCAGCAGCTCGCCGCGCCAGTCGCTGTCGTTGAAGGGCGGGTTGGCCAGAAGGTAGTCGGCCTTGAGGTCGGGGTGCCGGTCGTTGTGGAAGGTGTCGCCGTGCGCGATCTGCGCGTCGATGCCGCGGATGGCGAGGTTCATCTTGGCGAGCCGCCAGGTGGTGTAGTTGGACTCCTGGCCGTAGATGGAGATGTCGCCGAGCTTGCCGGCGTGGGCCTCGATGAACTTCTCGCTCTGCACGAACATGCCGCCCGAGCCGCAGCAGGGGTCGTAGACGCGCCCCTTGTACGGCGCCAGCATCTCCACCAGCACGCGCACCACGTGCGAGGGCGTGTAGAACTGGCCGCCGCTCTTGCCCTCCGCGCTGGCGAAACGCGAGAGGAAGTATTCGTACACGCGGCCGAGCGTGTCCCGGGCGCGGTCGGCCGCGCTGCCGAGTGC
>JBAQWM010000419.1:0-2555 GCA_049298915.1 Steroidobacteraceae bacterium
CTGCAACGCGCGCTCGATGCGCGCGACGCCGCCGCCTGAGGCAATCCGCCATGGACGAATTACGCAGCACCATCGAGCAGGCCTGGCGCCAGCGCACTGCGCTCTCGCCGGAGAACGCCCCGGCCGAACTGCTGGACGCGCTGGATCACTGCCTGCGGCTGCTCGGCAGCGGCGAGGCGCGCGTAGCGCAGCCGCTGGGCGGCGAAGAGTGGCGCGTGCACGAATGGCTGAAGATGGCGGTGCTGCTTTATTTCCGCACCCACGACAACCGCGTGTTGGACGCGGGCGCGCTGCGCTTTTTCGACAAGCTGCCGCTGAAGTACGGCGCCTACGACACGGCGCGATTCCGCGCCGACGGCGTGCGCGTGGTGCCGGGCGCGATCGTGCGCGCGGGCGCCTATGTGGCGCCCGATGCGGTCCTGATGCCCTGCTTCATCAATGTCGGCGCCCATGTCGGCTCCGGCACGATGGTGGACAGCTGGGCGACCGTCGGCTCCTGCGCGCAGGTCGGTGGCAATGTCCACCTGTCCGGCGGGGTCGGCATCGGCGGTGTGCTGGAGCCGCTGCAGGCGCATCCCACCATCATCGAGGACGACTGCTTCATCGGCGCGCGCTCGGAAGTGGTCGAGGGAGTGATCGTCGGCAAGGGTGCGGTGCTCTCGATGGGGGTGTTCATCGGCGCCAGCACCCGCATCTACGACCGCGAGACCGGCAAGACTTCATATGGTCGCGTGCCCGCCGGATCGGTCGTCGTGCCCGGCAGCCTCCCTGCCCCCGACGGATCGCACTCGCTGTCCTGCGCGGTGATCGTCAAGAAGGTCGACGCCCAGACGCGCGCGAAGACTTCGATCAACGAGCTGCTGCGGATGTAACGCAGTGTGAGGGCGAAGTGGGCAGGAATGCCGCTCGTGAACTCCGCCGGAACTTACGAGTTCACAAGCGGCATCCCTGCCCACCTTGTCCGCGCCCGCGCCGCGGTCGCCTTGCCTCGCGCGCGTCGACTGGCGCACTGCCTGTCGCGCCGCCGCAGCGCTCCTGCCGGAGCGTCAGCCGAAGCGGCCGGTGATGTAGTCCTCGGTGAGCCGGTGCCGTGGATTCGTGAAGATCAGGTCGGTCGGCCCGAGCTCGATCAGGTCGCCGAGATGGAAATAGGCGGTGCGCTGCGAGACCCGCGCGGCCTGCTGCATCGCGTGCGTGACGATGCAGATCGCATAGTTCTGGCGCAGTTCGTCGATCAGGTCCTCGATGCGCGCGGTGGCGATCGGATCGAGCGCCGAACAGGGCTCGTCCATCAGTATCACCTCCGGGCCGACCGCGATGGTGCGCGCGATGCACAGCCGCTGTTGCTGGCCGCCGGACAGCGCCGTGCCGGGCTGCTGCAGGCGGTCCTTCACTTCCTCCCACAGACCCGCGCGCCGCAGGCTGGTCTCGACGATTTCGTCGAGTTCGGTGCGGTCGGAGGCGAGCCCGTGGATGCGCGGCCCATAGGCGACATTCTCGTAAACGGATTTTGGAAACGGATTCGGTTTCTGGAACACCATGCCGACGCGGGCCCGCAATTGCACGACATCCTGGCGCCGGTCGTAGATGTCCTGGCCGTCCAGCGTGATCGTGCCGGTCACGACGGCGCTCGGGATGGTGTCATTCAGGCGGTTCAGACAGCGCAGCAAGGTGCTCTTGCCGCAGCCCGAGGGCCCGATCATCGCGATCACTTCGTTGTGCGCGATGTCGAGGCTGACATCCCGGATTGCGTGCTTGTCGCCGTAATGCACATTGACCTCGCGGCAGCTCATCACGGGATGCGCGACCGTCACGTCGCCGACCGTGCGGCGGGCGGCGGGGCCATGGCTGCCAGCCGCAGCGCTTGCGGTTTCGAGGGCGGCACTGCGGCTCGGCGTCTCTGCGTCGGCTTTCATCAACGGTACCCCGGTTGCATGGCTCACCAGCGCCGCTCGAATTTCTGCCGCAGGATCACGGCCGCCGCATTCATGACCAGCAGGAAAGCCAAGAGCACCATGATAGCCGCCGAGGTGCGCTCGAGAAACGCGCGCTCCGGGCTGTCGGCCCACAGGAATACCTGCACCGGCAACACCGTGGCCGGATCGGTCAGGCTCCCCGGCACGTCGGCGATGAATGCGACCATGCCGATCATCAGCAATGGAGCGGATTCCCCGAGCGCGCGCGCCATCCCGATGATCGCTCCGGTCAGCATGCCCGGCAGCGCGAGCGGCAGCACATGATGCGCCATGACCTGCACGTCGGAAGCGCCCATGCCGAGCGCGGCTTCGCGTATCGACGGCGGCACGGCCTTGATCGCGGCACGGCTCGCGATGATGATCGTCGGCAGCGTCATCAGCGTCAGCACCAGGCCGCCGACCAGCGGCGCCGAGCGCGGGATGCCGAAGAACTGGATGAATACCGCGAGTCCGAGCAGGCCGAACACGATGGAAGGCACCGCGGCCAGATTGTTGATATTGACCTCGATCAGGTCGGTGAAGCGATTGGCGGGCGCAAACTCCTCCAGATAGACCGCAGCGGCAACGCCGATCGGGAAT
>JBAQWM010000420.1:0-1828 GCA_049298915.1 Steroidobacteraceae bacterium
GTAAACTCCCGCTTCCTCCAAGCTGGTCGAGAGATCCACCGCTGTCCCTATCAGCGCCGCCGGAACCGAGGCGTGCGCTTCTCGGCGAAGGCGCGGCGGCCTTCCAGTGCATCCTCGGTTGCAAAGCAAATTGCCTGGAGGTCGCGCTCGTACTCCATGGCCTGATCGAGGGGCATGGATCGCGCCGCTCGCAAATTCAGCCGGGCTGATTCCGCAGCGATGGGCGCGCGGCTCGCGATGATGGCGGCCAGCGTTCGCGCGCGAGACTGTAGCTCGGCAGCCGGCCACACTTCGCTGACGAGCCCCCAGGCCAGCATCTGCTGCGCACCGATTGAATCGCCGGTCATGATCATGAACGCCGCGTTCGAGCCGCCGATCGAATGCGACAGCTGCGCCGCCATGCCGCCGCCGCCGATCCACCCCAGCTTGATTTCCGGCGCGGCGAATTGCGCCTGCGCGCCGGCGATGAGGATGTCACAGCACAGCGCGGCCTCGAGACCGCCGCCGAATGCGTATCCATTGATCGCACAGATCGAGGGCTTGCCCAGACCGCGCAGGACGTCGCAGTAGTCGCGCCGGTTGCGGAAGCGCCAGGCGGAGTCATACTCGTCCAGCGCACGGATATCAGAGCCCACGCAGAATGCCCGCTCGCCCGCTCCGGTCAGGATGACGCAGCGGATATCGTCGCTGACGTTGCAGCGCAGGACGGCTTCCTCCAGCAACGCAGTCATCGCCGACGTGATGGCGTTGAGCTTTGCAGGCCGGTTGAGGGTGACCGTGGCCACCGGGCCGTCCACTTCGAATTGCACTTCTGCATCCATGGGATTTCTCGCTAAGTTCCAACGCAATTTAGCCGGCTGGCCTCATAGAGATCCTGCAACTCACTTAGCAGGCAATCGTCCGCCATGCTTTCCGCGAGGCCGGTTCGGATGAGTGCCGAGCCGGCGGACTGAAATGCGGGATAGCCGGCATGACGCGGTCGCACATAGGCCGCCTCGAGCGTCCGCAGGGTTCCGCGATAGAAGTCACCGTGTGCGCGATTGACCGCGGCGTCGTGCCAGGCGGCGCGCGCACTCGGCTGTCCGTTGTGCGCTGGAATGAACACCGTTTGCGCTTCAGGTCCGAGAAGCCACTCCAGGTGCCGGCGCAGTGCCGCATCCATGGCACAGCGCGTCGAGATGCCGATGCCTGTGCCGCCAAGCGTCGAGCCGGGACGTTCGCCGAGCGTCGCGCTTGGCGCATCCGAGAATCTCAGGTCCCTGCCCCGGCCCGGCGCGGCGTAGTTGACGTATCCGTAGACTAGGGGACACAGCGCCCAATCATCGCCCGACGACATGCGTTCCAGGATCCCGATCGGATTCAGACCGGCGGCGTCCGCCGGCATGAGATCCCACAATTCGCGCAGGATGCCGATCGCGCGCCGGCCTGCATCGTGCGCGACGAACTCCGAGGAGTCCCGCGTCGCAGGCGGGTCGCCCAGGGCCGTGGCTATGGACATGAAGCTCAGAAGTGCGTGCGGTCCTGCCACCGACAGTACGACTTGGCCTGGCCGCTTCCGGGCGAGTCCCGTGACTTCGTCCCAGGTCTGGGGAGGATTGCCCCCTTCGAGCAGGTCCACCCGCATCGCGAGAACCTGAGACGCCGCGTCGACGGGCAGGGCCCAGTGCAGGCCGTCCTGCTCATAGCTGGAGAAACAGGGTCCGATCGTCGCCTCGGCGATGTCGCGAATGACGGCCGCCGATAGGATGGCCTCCAGCGGCCGCAGGCAGCCGGCGGCGACCGCCTCGCCGACGTGCGGGTGGTCGAGGACCACAAGGTCATAGTCCGC
>JBAQWM010000421.1:0-15665 GCA_049298915.1 Steroidobacteraceae bacterium
GGGGCACCACGCCCGCCTTCGAGCCGGCACCCACGAGCACCAATACCAGCGCCAGGAACGCCGTCGCCGGCGCGTGCGCCGAGGCGCGCATCGCGTCGAAGGTGTAGTCGCCGCCCGCGGCCAGCAATCCGAAGGCGAGCAGCAGCGCGAGTGTTCCGAAGCTCGCCATGATGAGGTAGACGTAACCGGCTCGCGAGTTGTCGCGGTCCTGGTGGTGCGCCATCACGAGCGCCCAGGACGAGAGCGACATGAATTCCCAGCAAAGCAGGAAGCTGAACGCGTCGTCCGCGAGCACCACGAGGTTCATGCCGGCGAGGAATAACGGATAGAAAGGCAGCACGCGCTGCGGCGATTGCTCGTGGCGGCCATAGCCGAGTGCAAAGAGGCTCGCCGCGGCGCCACCGAGGCCCGTGACGAATGCAAAGAACGCGGACAGCGCATCGAGGCGGAAATACGCGCCCTGCCATGGCAGGCCGAGCGGCAGCCAGGCCGTGGAAGGCGAGACGGCGGGATTGAGCAGATGCGAGAGGGCAACCGCCGCCATCGCGGCGCACACGAGGAGCGCGACGCCGTACACGATTCGCCGGCCCGAGGCGCGTGCGCCGAGCGCGATGCCTGCCAGTGCAGTCGCGACCAGTGCCGCGACACCGGCGAGCAGCAGGACGATGTCGGGAATCATTTGAGGCGGACGCCGCGACCCAAGGCGCGGCTCGCAACGCCTTCCGCGATCAGTTCGACGCCGGCCACATCGAGTGCCGTGATCAGCTTCATCATCGAGTCGACGTTACCGCGGATCACGCCGTCGCTCGCTTCCATGCGCTGGATCGTCGGCACCGACAGCCCGGCGAGATCAGCGAGTTCGCGCTGATCGATGCCGAGCAGACCGCGGGCGGCACGCAACTGCGCGGAAGTAATCATGGATTGGCTGTTTGGCTAACTGATATAATATGCATTAAAAATTGTATCTCATATTGCCTCATAGATGGGTGAGACCAGCTCGCGGCGAAAATACCGGACCGGCGCATGGGTACTGAAAATCCGGGTGTGGGGCATACTTGCGGGGAGCGCAGGAGGAATGCCATGAACGATTATGTGAAGTTATGCGCCCTGGCCGCGGTACTGGGCCTCGGCGCCTGTGCGCCGGATGCGCAAGTCGCTGCGACTGCGCCCGCAGGCCACGAGTCGCCTGCAGCCAGCTTGCCGACACTGGTCGTCCACAAGTCGCAGTATTGCGGCTGTTGCGAGCTCTGGGTCGAGCACATGCGCGCGGCCGGTTTTTCGGTAGAGGTCATCGACACCGAGAATTTCGACAGCATCAAGTCGCGGCTGGGAGTACCTGCCGGCATGGGCGCCTGCCATACTGCTGAAGTGGACGGTTATTTCGTCGAGGGCCACGTCCCGGCAAGTGACGTCAAGAAGATGCTTGCCGAGCGCCCGCCAATCCGCGGCCTGGCGGTCCCGGGGATGCCATTGGGCTCGCCCGGCATGGAGCAGGGCGACCAGGTGCAGCCCTATGACGTGATTGCGGTGGCCGGGGACGGTTCGGGGTCTGTGTTCGCCCGCCACGGATATTGAGCGGGGGAATCAAGCGATCGCGCCGCGGCCGCCTGTCTTCGGGACTGGTTCGACCTGCGACAGGGTTTGAGCAAGCGCGGCTATATCCCGCGGTCCGGTGCGGCAGCACCCCCCGATCAGTCGCGCGCCCGCGCTGAGCCACTGCGGGGCGAGCGCAGCCAGGCTGTGATGCTCCGAAGAGCCGCGCCAGCGGTGCGTCCCACCATCCCATTGCTCGCCCGAATTGGGGTACACGACGATCGGCTTGCTGGTGCCGGCTCGCAATGCGCGAATCGCGGCGCCGACGACTCCGGGCCTGACGCAGTTCACTCCGACTGCGATCACATTCGGAACGCGGTCGAGCAGCTTCGCGCAGTCCGCCAGGGGCTCGCCATGGGAGCTGTGGGCACCGTCGGGTGAGCTGAAGCTGATCCAGGCGGGGACTTCAGGATATTGCGCGAGCAGTATGACGAGCGCGCGTGCCTCGTCCAGTAGCGGGATCGTTTCGCAGGCCAGGAATTCCGCCCCGGAACAGGCGAGCACCCCGAATCGCCGGGCATGAAACGCGATGAGTTGATCGACGGACAGGCCGTAATCGCCGCGGTACTCGGCACCGTCGTGCGAGATGGCGCCATAGGGTCCTACCGAAGCGGCGACATTGAGCTGGCGATGGTCCGCCGGATGATCGCGCCGATAACGCGCGCGGGCGGATTGCGCCAGCTCGACGGTACGGCGCAACAGCACGGTGGTTTCGTCGGCACCGAGCCCGATTGAGGCAAAGCCCTCGTAGCTTGCCTGATAGCTGGACGAGATCACGCAGCGCGCCCCAGCGGCGTAGTAGTCGTAGTGCAGCTGCTCGATGCGCTCGGGAGCCGTCCGCAGCACTTGCGCGGACCACAGCGGGCCGGAGACATCGCATCCCCGCGACTCCAGCTCGGTCGCGAGCCCCCCATCCAGAATCATCAGCTCGTCGCTCATGATTCTCCGCAGTTGCCGGCTGATTCCCGCGGGCGCACGCCGATCGCGCGATAGATCGCGGCAGCATCGTGCATGACGCCGGCTTTCATCACGCAGTCGACCTGGCGGATCGCAGAGATGTCGCGATCCGGCCGGCCCTGCACCAGTATCAGGTCTGCGCGCATGCCGGGTTCGACCGCACCGACCTCGCTGTCGACGCCGGCGACCCGCGCCGCGCCGATTGTCGCGATCTTCAGCACCTCGGAGGCTGGAATACCCGCCCTGGCATAGAGTTCGAGTTCCGCGTGCAGCGCAAAGCCCGACAACGCATCGGTGCCGGCCACGAGCGGTATGCCGGCTTCGTGCAGGGTTCGTATCACATCGAGCATGCGCCTGGCCGATTGCGCATATCTCGCCGCTTCGCCGGGTGGCGGCACCAGCCCGCCTTTCAGCGTTCCGCGGGCCACGAGAGCAGGCAGGCGATCGTAAATGGCCGCAATTGACGCTGCGGGCTCGCCCGGTACCTGCGTGAACAGGTCGAAGAAAATGGCGACCGTCGGATCCACCACGGTGCCACGCTCCTTCAGCAAGGCGATGAAGCGCTGGAACTGTTCGGACTCGAGATCCAGGTCCGCGCCGCGCTCGGCGACCTTGATGAAACGGTCCCGGTTCCGTGTCTCGGTGACATCCTTGTAGAAATTCAGGAACACCATGTTGATGTGCTGGATCTCGTCGAAGCCGGCTCGCACCGCGTCCTCCGCCCACATGCCAGCCGGAATGTGACCGCTCAGGCGCAGCCCATGACCATGCGCCCGTTTTGCGATGAATGGCACGAGGCCGGTGTCGAGCGAGCTGTAGACCTTGATCTGCTGATAGCCATGCGCCGCGTAAAAATCTACCCATGTTGCGGCCTCGGCTTCGGTCGCTACCAGAGCACGGGTCGGGCCGGCAAACGGGCCCGGGCCATCGATGAAGCCGGCGCGGAAAATCCGCGGCCCGATCGCCGTTCCGCCGTCGAACTGCTGAACAAAGCTCATGAGCTGATCGTGGTCGTTCGCGAGATCGCGCACGGTCGTCACACCCGCCGCGATGTGGAGCGGGCCATCGATCAGATCGAGGTGCGTATGCATGTCCCACAGGCCGGGCATCAGGGTACGGCCGGCGGCGTCGACGATGCGCGCGGCCTTGGGGCGTTCGGCGCCGGGCGCCAGCAGTGCCACGATCCGCTCGCCCTCTACCAGCACGGCGTTCTCGGTGCGTACGCCACCGGTGCGGATGTCCAGGATCCTGGCATTGTCGATCAGCACCGGACCATCCGGAACATCCCGGATCTCCCTTGCCATCGCGGAAAAGCGCGCGGCCCGATATTCATGCTGCCGCGCGCGCAGGTTTTCGACATTGGCCGTCTCGCCCTTCTCGACGACAGTCATCCAGCTGTCGATCGAGGCATAGAGGCTGCCGTCGGCATTGAGCCACATCGGCCTGGCCTCGAATCCGAGTCCGTGAATTGCCATGTGGCGGATCCTGCGGCCACCGGGCAGTTCCAGCGATTCGATTTCCTCGATCCGGGCCTCCCCGCTCGGCAACAGCGCAAGCCGATGCCCTTCGGCGGCAAGCAAGGCCCGGGCGAGAATCGCCACGCTTTCGGGTGGACCGTCCAGCGGCAGGTAGAAATCCGCCGGGCCGGAACTTCCGCTGTCCGCGCCGCTGTTCCACCGGGAAACACCGGCCTTCCGTTCGAAGGACTCTCGCACCTCCCCTTTCATGTAGTCCACACCGGTAATCGAGATCGCCTGGGGGATCCCGCGGTCGTCGAGTCGAAAGCTTGCATGCGTGTCAGGTCCGCGGCCGCGATCGTTGTACGAGTACGCGACGTCCTGCGCTCCATCCGCCGTGCGACTGACGATCTGTTCCCCGACTTCATTGCCGACCAGGATGACTTCGTACCGTTTCGTTTCGCCGGCAATGGCGACAGTCGCGCTCAGGCTGGTCAGCGCGATGAACGCAAGCAGCCGCGGGAACAGAAATGGACTCATGAACCTGGCCTCCCTGGCGGGAGTCTAGCGGTGGCGGCTGCTCCAGCCTAGCGGCGAATCTGATCGCGACGGGGCATGACTCGGGGGTGCCGAAGCCGCACTGCGAATGCGATACTCTTCCCGGCGGGAGGCTGGCGCGACGCATGCCGGAGGCGGGAATGGACATGAAAAGAATGATCGGAGTGATTTCTGCGATCTTGCTGACCGCAGAAGCGTGGGCGGCGGCGCCGGCCGGATTCCCTTCCGGTCCTCCCGTGGACGAAGCCATGCTGAAGGCACTCAAGGCCCGCAGCATCGGGCCCGCGGTCATGAGCGGGCGGGTCGCGGACATCGCGCTCGATCCCAAGGACCCGGCGACATTTTATGTGGCGCTCGGCACCGGTGGCCTGATGAAGACCTCGGACAATGGCGCGACCTGGAATGGGGTGATGGACAAGGAGCCGGTGGCAGCAATCGGCGCGGTCGCGGTCGCGCCCTCGGATCCGAAGGTGGTCTGGGCAGGAACCGGCGAGGCGAACGACCGCAACAGTTCGAGTTGGGGCGATGGCGTCTACCGTTCGACCGACGGCGGCGGGAACTGGGCGCGCGTGGGGCTGAAGAACAGCAAGACGATTGCGCGGATAGTCCTGCACCCGGGCGACCCGCAGACGGCCTACGTCGCGGCGATGGGCGATCTGTGGAACTGGGGCGGGGAGCGCGGCTGTTACCGGACAAGCGATGGCGGCGAGTCGTGGGTGCTGGTGCTCGGCGCCGCCGAACACAAGGATCGGGTCGGCTGCGGCGACATCGCCATGGACCCGCGCGATCCAGGCATTCTCTATGCAGCCCTCTACGCACGCCAGCGCAAGCCCTGGGCCTTCGTCTACGGTCCGGACGCGACCGAAGGCAAGGACCTGGGCGGAATCTTCAAGAGCGCCGATGGCGGCGCCACCTGGAAAAAACTCGGAAATGGACTGCCTGGCATGACCGGACGCATCGGCTTGTCCGTGCATGCGAAGAACCCGGATATCGTCTACGCCGTGGTGCAGAGCGACGAAGGCGGGACCAGCGGCATCATGGACTTCAGGAGCAAGCGCGGGGGTGTCTTCCGTTCCGGGGATGGCGGCGAATCGTGGAAGCGGATGAATGCCCTGAATCCGCGGCCGTTCTATTTCAGCCAGATCCGCGTCGATCCCGAAAACGACCAGCGCGTATATGTGCTCGGTTTTGCGCTGCACGTTTCGGACAACGGCGGCGAGACATTCCGCGAGGATCTGTTCGAAAAGGTGCATCCGGACAATCACGCCCTGGCCATCGACCCGCGCTTTCCCGGGCGCCTGCTGCTCGGCACCGACGGCGGGCCTTACCAGAGCTGGAACAATGGCAAGACCTGGCAGCACCTGAACAATTTCCCGGCGGGCGAGTATTACCGCATCAACGCGGACCAGAGTACGCCGTATCGAGTCTGCGGCGGGCTGCAGGACAATCTGAACTGGGTCGGTCCGAGCCGCACGCAGACGAAGGACGGCATCCAGAATAGCGACTGGATCAATATCGGGGGCGGCGACGGCTTTTACTGTGTCTTCGATGCCGCCGACCCGGACATCGTCTACGCGGAATCGCAGGAAGGCTACGTCCACCGATTCAATCTGCGAAACGGCGAGAGCAAGGACCTGCGACCGGAGCCGGCCGAGGGCCAGACCGCATTCCGTTTCCACTGGAATTCGCCCCTGATCGGCAGCCGCCACGCCAGTGGCACGCTCTACCTCGCCGGCAATCACGTTTTCCGCATGAGTAACCGCGGCGAGCACTGGGACCGCATCAGTCCCGATCTTTCAACTCAGCAGCTCGCAAAGATGATTGCCGTCGGCAGCGGTGCCGAAAACTACGGCGTGGTGTATACGCTTGCCGAGTCACCCCTGAAAGCGGGACTGCTATGGGCAGGCACGGATGACGGCAAGCTCTGGATCACGACGAACGATGGTGCGGACTGGACCGACCTGACGGCGAATCTCGCGGCGCCAGCCAGGGGGCAGTGGATTTCCCGCATCGAGGCGAGCTCGCACGACCCGAATGTCGCGTACCTGGCGGTGGATGCGCACCGCATGGGAAATTATTCGCCGTTGCTGTACCGGACTGCCGACGGCGGCAGGACCTGGCAAGACATTGCGGCCGGCCTGCCCGCGGATGGACCGGTGAAGGTCGTGCGCGAGGACCCGAAGAATCCGAATCTGCTGTTCGCCGGCACTGAATTCGGGCTCTTCGTCAGCCTGGATCGCGGCGGGCACTGGGTGAAATTCGGCGGGATGCCCACGGTTGCCGTGGACGACATCCTGATCCATCCACGCGACGCGGACCTGGTGATCGGCACGCACGGTCGCAGCCTGTACATCGTGGACGACATCCGTCCCCTGCAGGAATTGACGGCGGAGCTCGCGCAGCAGGACGCTTTCATCTTCAGGCCACGGGATGCACATGGGGCGTATCTGCTTCCGGGCTCGTCCGACTGGACCGGCAAGGCCGATTTCCGCGGCGCCAATCCGCCCGAAGGCGCCAGCATCAGTTTCTACCTGAAGTTGTTCCTCGGCGAGCAGCTCGAGCTCAAGATTTCAAATGACCTGGATCAGCCGGTGGCCAAATTCAAGCTCACCGGAACGCCCGGCATCAACCGCTTCAACTGGGATCTGAGGCCCACCAAGGACCTGTTGACCGAATACGGCGGCGAGGGCCAGAAGTTCGTGCGTCCGGGCGAATACACGATCGAGCTCGCCTACGGCAAGTTCAAGGCGACCCAGAAGCTGAAGGTCGAAATCGCGGCGGGCATCGAGACGAGATAGTTCGGCCTACCTCAAAAGCGAATATCGCAGCTGCAGCTGCAGGATCCTCTCAACGGCCCGGGTCGGCTCGCCGATGAAACTGCGCCCGCTGAAGTCGCTTTCGACCTGCATCGCCTCGACAGCGAAATTCCAGTGTTCGTCGCGATCGTATGAATAACCGGCTGTCAGGGCCGTTCCGGTTTCCTCCAGGGCGGGCGGCCAGCTCGTTCTGACATGGTCGGTGTCAAACCAGTCGGCGCGGGCGGATATCCGGTGCTTTCCGATCGCCCTGCTCAACATTGCGAATACCGAGCTGAATTCCCAGACCTCGTAACCCGAATCGGGCTCGATGATCGTCTCGCCGCCGAGCCACTGGCCGATGAAGGTCCAGCCGCCTGCGGTCTCGGCACGCACGCCGATACTGTCGAAGGAGGTCAGCCACGCGAAATCATTGATGCCCGGATCGAATCGGGCCGGGTCAGCGCGATTGTCATAGTGCATGAGGCGGAAATCGACGCGGTCCAGATAGCGCAGATTGACGCCGACGTAGTAACCGGGACGGTCATCAATTTCCTCGAACAGCACCCGGCCGGCAACGAAACCGTCGCCTGACTCTCCGACCCGGCCGAACAAGGTGGTCTGCCGGTCGTGCAGGGCCCAGCCGCGCGATGCGACCAGAATGCCGGCTGGATCGTTGTAGAGGTAGACCGCCGCCACCAGCCCGAGATCGAAGTCATGGCCGGAACGCGTGCCAAGCCAGTCGAGGCTGTACTCCGCACCGATCGTACGAAGTTCATCACCAATCCAGGTGTTGATGGCCGATGAACTGATCAGGTAGGGATTGGTCCAGCCCGCGGCGCGGTGCTCGAGCGAAATCGGCGCATAGAATGCACCGAACTTGATGCGGGACCGCCACCCGTCGCTCGGATAGGGGCGGTACTCGAGATAGGCCTCGGTCAGGTCGAGCGCGTTGTAGTCGTCAAGACGCCAGAGCGAGGCGTCGATATGCAGGTTGAGCCTCTCGCCGAATGGCCGGCTCCAGGCCGCGCGCAATCGTCCGATCTGCAGGCCGTCGTGGTCCTCGTCGAAGCGCAGCTTGCCCAGTCCACTGTCCAGATACGACGGTCGGGCGTCGGCGGCGATCAGCCGGAGGTCGACCGACAGCTCCAGTTGACCTTCCGCCAGGCAGGGCGCAGCGAGCAGTGCCAGCGACAGGGCAGCCGGCCCGCGCATCAGTATTCGCCCCAGGAGCGGGGCTTCTGTCCGAGCGGTTCTGGCCGCAGCGGCCGCGTCAGTTTCACCTCGAGCTTTCCCGATCCAGCCGCCTCGAGTTTCAGCGAGCGCTCGACCAGCACCGTCGGCTCCCGCATGCGCGGGTGCCAGACCTCGACCCGGAAATCGCCGGTCGGCAAGTTGGACACGGTCGAGCTGCCGTCGTCAGCCGTGCGGCCGGACCAGCCCGCGTCGGTGACGACCAGGTAAGCAATCATGTCGTCGTGAATATTGCAGCCGAGTGTCACGATGCCGGGATGCTCGAAGCTGATAGGCGCGTAGGGCATGCCGCGATAGAGCGGAAGCTGGAAGCGCTTGGCCGACGAGAACGAATACACCTGGTGGCTCACCTTGTCCGAATTCGGAAATTTCACGGTCGACCGCACCGGGATGACTGCGAGATCGGGTTTGAACATCTGGTTGACCTGGTCGACCACGAATTCTGCGGGCTCCGCTGATTTCGATCCGGGAGGCCCGTGCAACAGCACGACGGCACCGGCAACGGGCCTGCCATCCGGGTTTGTGACCTTGACGACCAATGATGCCGCGGCTGCGACGGCTGTAAAGACGCTGAAACCGAGTATCACCGTTGCGCCCGATAGCCGGCGCGGCCAGCCGGTTGCGGCGCGAACACTTGCGCAAGGTCTCAAATTTGCCCCTTGATTCTCGCCGGCGCCGGTTGCCGCACCTAGGATTGGGTCTGGTCATTAGAACCGGTCCCATGAACAGCTTTCGCAACCGGCTTCTCGTGCTGATCATCGGACTGATCGCGGTGACCCAAACCGTGACGCTCGTCGCAGTGCTCGAGAGCACGCGGAGAAACGTCGAAATCCGCGCGGCGCAGCAGCTGACGGCAGGCAGTTCCTATGCCCTGCAGCTCCTCAAGTTCCGCGCGAGCCAGCTGGCAACAGGCGTGGCGGTGCTCGCCGCCGATTTCGGATTCCGCGAGGCGGTGTCGACCGGTGATCGGCCGACGATCCTGTCGGCCGCCTCGAATCACTCGCGCCGGATCGACGCAGACCTGATGTTTCTGGTTGACAACGAGGGAAGCCTGATTGCCGCCACCGGGCGAGTGGACCCGAACTTCGTTGCCGCGATGGATGATTTCACCGATCGCGCGCTGCTGAGCCCTGACATGCCCCATTTCGCCTTGCTGTCAGGGCGGCTGTACCAGTTTTTTGCGGCGCCCGTAAGGGCACCGGACACGATTGCGTGGGTGGTCATGGGCTTCGCCGTCGACGACGCGCTGGCGCAGAAGATCGGTGACCTGGTCGGCGTCGGCGTCAGCTTCATCGTGGTCGACGGCGTGGCCTCGCGCAATGTCGCTTCAACCCTGGAGCCGGCCGCGCGCAGCCCGGTACCGCCATCGCCGGAGCCGGGATCCGCGGATTCCGGGCCGTCCAGGATGATGCTGCGGGCGGAGGAATTTCTCGTCTACGAGGTCAGTCTCGAACCGGGCAATCAGGCGGTCAGGCTGCTGCTGCAGAAGCCGGCCCACGAAGTGCTGGCGCCATTTCTGACGGTTCGCAACGCCATGCTCCTGGTCAGCGGCACCGCGCTCCTGCTTGCGATGATCGTGGCCGTGGTGCTGGGGCGCGGCGCTACGCGGCCGATCGAAAAACTCGTGGCCGCGGCGCGGCGCATCGAGGATGGCGAGTACAGCGAGCCGATTGCGGTCGGCGGGAGCGAGGAATTCCGCAAGCTGGGCGGCACGCTGAATGCCATGCAGGAAAGAGTGGCCGAGCGCGAGGCGCGCATCAGGCACCAGGCCTTTCACGATGAACTGACGGGCCTGCCGAATCGCGCGATGGCTGAAACCACACTTGCCGGGATGCTGGCGAAAGCAGGCGCCAATACCCGCGTCACGGTGATGGTGGTCCACCTCGGCAACCTGCGCGAGCTCAATGCATCGCTGGGACACCGAATCGGCGACGAAGTCCTGGTTGCGACGGCCAGGCGGCTTTCACTCGCCTGCCAGAATGGCGATCATGTCGCGCGCCTCGGCGCCAGCCGTTACGTGATGCTGCTTTCCCGGCCCCACGAGCTGGAGGATGCACCGAGACTGGCTGCAGCATTGATCGACATGCTGCGCGAGCCGTTCACCATTGGGCAGGTTGACGTGGAACTGCATCTCACGGCGGGTCTCTGCACGAGTCCCGAGCAGGGTCGCGCAGCCGACGAGATGATGCGGCGTGCCGAGATCGCGCTGCACGACGCGCAGGAATCGAGTGAGCGGATCGGCAGTTTTCGGGTCGGCAGCGACGATGAGCACCGCCGCCGGCTCGAGATCATGACGGACCTGCGCCGTGCCATCGAGAACAACGAACTTGAGCTGGCATACCAGCCCAAGGTGGCGATCGCGACGCGCCGGGTAACCGGTGTGGAAGCGCTGGTTCGATGGACGCATCCGAAGCTCGGGCCGGTGTCGCCGGCCGAATTCGTGCCACTCTGCGAACAGACCGGCGGCTCGCGGCAGCTGACCGACTGGGTGTTGCGTGCGGCAATCCGGCAGATGTCCGAGTGGCGCCGGGACAATATTTCGCTCGATGTCGCCATCAATCTTTCGGCCGGCGACATCGTCGACGCCGGTTTTGGCGATGTGATACTGCGGTTGCTTGCCGAGTACCGCGTGGCTTCGACCAGCCTGGTGCTCGAGATCACCGAGAGCGCGATGATGCGCGATCCTGTGACTGCGGCAGGCAACATGGAATTGTTGCGCGTGGCCGGCGTGCGCTTCTCCATCGACGACTTTGGAACGGGGTATTCGTCCTTGTCGCAACTGCGCAAGCTGCCGGTCGACGAGCTCAAGATCGACCGTTCCTTCGTTTCCCGCGCCCACCTCGACGCCGACGACGCGAGCATCGTCAGCTCGACGATCGAGCTGGGGCACAACCTCGGTCTCAAGGTGGTCGCGGAGGGCGTGGAAGAAGCCGACACGCTCCTGATGCTGCACGAGCTCGGCTGTGACTACGCCCAGGGTTTCGTGATCAGCAGACCGATGGCCGCCGGCGATGTCGCGGCGTTCGTGCGGGAGGCCGAGCGGCTGCTCGGGGAATCCGACTCGACCCAGACCCAGCTGCGCGCGCTCGAACGGCTCTCCAATCGCGGCTGATCCCCGTCGCTCTGAGCCTGGCCGGAAATAGACCCGCGGTCAGCAATCGGCGGAACCCGTGCAGGCGAGGCGGGAATCTGGTAGACTTCCACGGTCTGGTGATCCGTCGGACTGTCTCACTTGGCTCGATGCACCGCTTCGGCGAGCTTCCCAACCAGGTTTTGCAACCACCCAAGAATCGCCTAACCAGTAGACGGAAATCCGCCTGCTGAAATCCTATTGTTCAATGTGAGTAATTCAAAGTGACCAAGTTATTTGTCGGAAATCTGCCTTTCTCCGCGACTGAAGAGTCCGTGCGTGCGCTGTTTGCACCGCATGGCACAATCGAGTCGCTTGCCCTCATCAACGACCGTGAAACAGGTCGGCCCCGGGGATTCGGCTTCATCGAAATGCCGGCTGCCGATGCGGCCCAGGCCATGCAGGCGCTGAATGGCAAGAATTTCGAAGGCCGTGACCTGAAAGTGAATGAAGCCCAGGCGCGTGAGCGCAGTGGCGGCAACCGCAGCGGACAGAATCGCTACTGATTCGAACGCTGTATCGACGGCAGGCCGGGACGACAGCCGTTTGCTCGGCTATCGTCTTCGGCCTGCCGGCGGTTTATCAGGAGGGAATGCCGATGCGATTTGTATCACGCACTACCCGGTCGCTGCTTGAACAGAGCCGCGAGCAGATGCTTCGCAGGCGCGCTGCTGCAGGCACCCTCGGGGACGCATTCCCGCATGTAGAGCAGATCCGCGTCGAGCTGTGCTTCACGGATCCGGAAAGCTCGGCGCCCGCGGCCCAGCGCCACGCCCTGTATCCCCCGGCACCGGCCTACTTCGAGTTTGCCTGTCCCTTCGGGGACTGCGATGGCTCATTCGACCTGAATGGCGTTGCGTCGCCATTGCTCAAGAAATCCGTGCCGCAGGCCGATGGAACTGTCCAGTGTTCCGGCTCACGTACACGCGCCGGCATGCCCCGGCAGCCCTGCAGCCTCCGTGCCGAATACTGGATTTCCGCAAAATACCTGGCGAATTCCCGCAAGGGTGTGAGCTGACACCCGCTGCAGCCGGCTCCACGGGCCGCCCCCGGATCCATTGTTGATTTAAACTGCCCGGGCATTGCCAATCCTGCTGGGGGCGATGAAATGACCAAGCTGTGCTGCGGGCTGATCCAGATGGCACTGAAGGGCGACACCTCGATGGCGCCGGACCGGATCCGGGACCTGATGATCGAGGCGCACCTGCCCTTCGTCGAGAAGGCTGCCGCGAAGGGCGTGCAGGTGCTCTGCTTCCAGGAAGTATTCACGCAGCCGTATTTCTGCCCGGGCCAGGACCGCAAGTGGTACGCGGCCGCGGAGCCCATTCCGGACGGGCACACGACCCGGCTGATGCAGGAGCAGGCGCGCAAGCACCGGATGGTGATCGTTGCGCCGCTCTACGAGGAGGCGATGCCCGGCGTCTACTACAACACCGCTGCGGTCATCGATGCCGACGGCAAGTTCCTCGGCAAGTACCGCAAGACGCATATTCCGCAGGTCGATCCCGGTTTCTACGAGAAATTCTTCTTCAAGCCGGGCGACCTCGGTTATCCGGTGTTCGATACCGCCTACGTGAAGCTCGGCGTCTATATCTGCTATGACCGCCATTTCCCGGAAGGCTGGCGGGCGCTCGCGCTGAATGGGGCGGAGTACATCGTCAATCCTTCGGCGACGGTCGCCGGTCTCAGCAAGTACCTGTGGGAGCTGGAGCAGCCTGCCGCCGCCGCCGCGAATGGCATCTTCATCGGCGCGATCAACCGCATCGGCAGGGAAGAGCCATGGGCCGACAGGATGGGCGAGTTCTACGGCTCGAGCTACATCGTGAACCCGCGCGGCCGGATCGAAGCCCAGGCGAGCTACGACCAGGACGAGTTGCTGGTCCACACCATCGACCTCGACATGGTTCGCGAGGTCAGGAACACCTGGCAGTTCTTCCGCGACCGCCGGCCGGAGACTTACGGGCCGCTGGTCTGAGCGCATGCCCGGGCTGAAAACGCTGAGCTCGGTGCTGAAGATCGGCTCCAGCTACGAGCTCGATCCGGGGACCGACGTCACCGACAGCCCGCGATACAATGCCGACATCGCGCCGACACGCGTTGCGGATCGCAGCTGGAGCCGGTGGCACATCGCGGCGCTGTGGGTCGGCATGGCGATCTGCGTGCCGACCTACACGCTCGGCGGAGTCCTGACCGCCTATTTCGGCCTGTCGGTCGTCGAATCCCTGTGGACGATCCTGATCGCCAATGTCGTGATCCTCATCCCGCTGACGCTGAATGCGTTTCCGGGCACGAAGTACGGCATTCCGTTCCCGGTCCTGCTGCGCTCGTCATTCGGCATCATCGGCTCCAATGTGCCGGCGCTGATCCGCGCGCTGGTTGCCTGCGGCTGGTTCGGCATTCAGACCATGTTCGGCGGCATCGCCGTGCACCTGCTGCTCTCCGAGCTTTCGGATACCTGGGCCGCACTCGGCGGCAGGGGCGAAGTCGCCGGCTTCTTCATCTTCTGGACCGCGAATGTCTGGGTCGTCATCCGCGGCGCGGAATCGATCAAGCATCTGGAGGCCTTCGCCGCGCCCATGCTGCTGCTGGTCGGCGCGGGCCTGATCGTCTGGGCCTGGCCGCAGGCATCGGTAGCCGAACTGATCGCAGCGCCGCCCGGCCGGCCGGAAGGCGCACCATTCCTCAAATATTTCTTCGGCGGTCTCACCGCGATGGTCGGCTTCTGGGCGACGCTGTCGCTCAATATCCCGGACTTCAGCCGCTTCGCGAAATCCCAGAAAGACCAGATCGTCGGGCAGATCGTCGGCCTGCCGCTGACAATGTTCCTGTTCGCGGGTCTCGGCGTGCTGATGACCGCCGCCTCCAGCCGGCTGGTCGGCAGGACCGTCTCCGATCCGATCACGCTGATCGGTGGCATCGACAGCCCCGTATGGGTCGTGCTGTCGATGTTCATCATCATCCTCGCGACGATTTCGACCAACACGGCGGCCAACATCGTTTCGCCGACCAATGATTTCCAGAATGTCGCGCCAAGGCTGATCAACCAGACCAAGGGAGTGCTGCTGACCGGCGCCATCGGCGTGCTGCTGATGAGCTGGGAACTGCTGAAGAAGATGGGGTGGCTCGTATCCGAAGTCAGCGTCGAGAGCCTCTACTCGAACTGGCTGATCGGATACTCCAGCCTGCTGGGACCGATCGCGGGCATCATGATCGTCGATTACTTCCTGATCCGGCGGCAGCATTTCGAGCTGGCGGGCCTCTATATGGACGGCGGACCCTATCCGGCCTGGAACCGTCCGGGTTTCATTGCATTCCTGGTGCCGGTCGGCTTGACGCTGGTCGCGATCACGACCGGCTGGCTCGGCTGGTTCTACGACTACGGCTGGTTCACGGGTTCCCTGCTCGGCGGAATGATCTATTATTTGCTGAGCCGGAAGAGGTAAGGGTTTTGGCGCTGCTGCTCAGAGGCGGAACGGTAATCACGGCGGAACAGACCGTCCGCGCGGATGTGCTGTGCGACGGCGGCCGCATCGCGCAGCTCGCGGCCGGCATCGACCCGCCGAAGGGCTGCGAGATCGTCGATGCCGGCGGGCAGTACGTGATGCCGGGCGGCATCGACCCCCATACCCACATGCAGCTGCCATTCATGGGTACGGTGGCCAGCGACGATTTCTACAGTGGCACGGCGGCGGGCCTCGCCGGTGGCACGACGATGATCATCGATTTCGTGATCCCGAATCCGCAGCAGAACATCATGGAGGCCTACCGCCAGTGGCGGGGCTGGGCCGAGAAAGCCGTCGCCGACTATTCCTTCCACGTCGCGATCACCTGGTGGGACGAGACCGTGAGCGCGGACATGGAGTCGCTGGTGCGTGACCACGGCGTCAACAGCTTCAAGCACTTCATGGCGTACAAGGGCGC
>JBAQWM010000422.1:0-2279 GCA_049298915.1 Steroidobacteraceae bacterium
GATCGTGCCCCATCATGACGTCGGCGCCCAGGCAGGCGCGGATCGTCTCGACGTGCAGCGGGTTCGTGATCGCGGAAGTCAGGCCCGAGGCGATCGCCATCGTCAGGAACGCGCTGTTGATACCGTCGCGATTGGGCAGGCCGAAGCTGATGTTGGACGCGCCGCAGGTGGTGTTCACCCTGAGCTCCGCGCGCAGGCGCCGCACGAGCCGCATCACCTGCACCCCGCCCTGGTTGATCGCGCCGATCGGCATGA
Organism: Steroidobacteraceae bacterium; assembly: GCA_049298915.1. GTDB lineage: Bacteria > Pseudomonadota > Gammaproteobacteria > Steroidobacterales > Steroidobacteraceae > SCUD01. The sequence continues at coordinate 256 of JBAQWM010000422.1, forward strand.
CGAGCGGGTCCACGACGATGTCGCTCGCCGGGATGCCGTGGTCCGCCGCTCGCTCGACGATGCGCTTTGCGACCGCGAAGCGCACGTCCGGATCCTCGGAAATGCCGGTCTCGTCGTTCGAGATGGCGACCACCGCAGCGCCGTATTTCCTGATCAATGGCAATACCTGTTCGAGGCGCTCTTCCTCGCCGGTGACCGAGTTGACCAGCGCCTTGCCCCGGTAGACCGAGAGCCCGGCCTCCAGCGCCGCGACGATCGAGGAGTCGATCGACAGCGGCAGATCGGTGATCGACTGCACCAGCCGGATTGCTCGCGCCAGAATCGCCGGCTCGTCGGCGAGCGGGATGCCGGCATTCACGTCCAGCATGTGGGCGCCCGCCTCGACCTGCGCCCGCGCATCCGACTCGACGCGGCTGAAATCGCCGGCGGCCATCTCGGCGGCGAGCAGCTTTCGCCCGGTCGGGTTGATGCGCTCGCCGATGATGACGAAGGGTCGATCGAAGCCGATGACGACTTCGCGGGTGGCGGAACTGACGACGGTGTCGGTCATGTGAGAGCCTCGGCTGACGACGCTGCGGTATCGCGGGCCGGATACCAGGGAACACGGCCGGCAAGGACCTGGGATCGCTCGATCACTTCGGCGACCGATTCCTCCTGGCGATAGGCCATCACGTGCACGCCGTGCACACCGCTGATGGCGCGGATCTCCTGGACCAGCTCGACGCAGAGCTTGCGGCCTTCGCGCGCCTGGTCCCCGGCCCCGGCAAGCCGCCGGATGACGGCGTCCGGTATGCAGAGACCCGGCACGTGCGCGCGCATCCATTCCGCGGCCCTGGCGGATCGCAGCGGGCCGACGCCGACCAGGATGTATGCGCGGTCGAGCAGCCCGAGGTCCTCGACCATGGCCATGAATTGCCGCAGGCGCGGGACGTCGAAGCAGTACTGCGTCTGGATGAACTGGGCGCCGGCCGCGATCTTCTTCGCGAGGCGCAGCGCCCGCCATTCGAAGGGTTCGGCGAAAGGATTCTCCGCCGCGCCCAGGAAGACGCGCGGCGCCATCGTGATGCGACGGCCGCTTTCGAAATGATGGTCGTCGCGGAGCGTCCGCGCGATCCCGAGCAGCGACACGGTGTCGAGGTCGAATACCGGGCGCGCATGCGGGTGATCGCCCGCCTGCACGCCATCGCCGGTGAGGCACAGCAGGTTGCAGACGCCCATTGCGGCGGCACCCAGGATGTCGCCCTGGATCGCGATGCGGTTGCGGTCGCGACAGGAGATCTGCATGACCGGCGCATAGCCGACCCGGGTCAACAATGCGCAGACGCTGATGCTCGACATGTGGCAGTTGGCGCCGCTGCCATCCGTCGCATTGATGGCGTCGGCGTAGCCGTCGAACACGCGCGCACGCCGATAGACTTCCTCGGGATCCGCCGAGTCCGGCGGGGCCAGTTCGCAGGTTACGGTGAACCAGCCGGCGCGCAGTACCCGCTCGAAGCGCCCCGGCGAGACATGCCCCGGCAGTATCGGCAACGGGTATCCGGGAACCGGTTCGTCCTCGAACTTCACGCGCCCGCTCCGGTTTTCTCACGCACGACACGCAACCACGAGGAGCTGCCTTGCATGCGCCAGTCGACGGCCGGCTGGACTTCGCGCATCGCTTCGACGCCGCCGGGTATGCGCCGGCTGCCCTCAAAGGCCGCCACCCAGACGCATTTCATCGATGGGATCACTTCACAGTGGCCGTCGTCGCGCACGCCGCCGCAGGGGCCATTGCGCAGCTGCTTCGGGCAGTTCATCGGACAGGACATGCCGGTGGAACTCAACACGCACTGCCCGCACATGCGGCAATCGAAGAGAAATCCCTTGACCGTGCGCTCGATCGCGGCCGCGGGCTTCTCCACCCGCTCGTAACCGATGGCTCGCCACAGCCACGCGAGGCCGACGAGCAGGGACTCGAGAGCGCGATAGACGCGATTGAGCCCGCCGGCATGGCGCACTGACCACTGGCGCATGCGGTACATCCG
>JBAQWM010000423.1:0-3648 GCA_049298915.1 Steroidobacteraceae bacterium
CCGCCGGAGCCCTACAAGGGCAAGGGCGTCCGGTATGCCGGGGAGAAGATCGTCATGAAGGAAGGCAAGAAGAAGTAGGGCCATGGCACAGCTGACCAAGAAAGACCGGCGCCTGCGGCGTGCGACACGCGGCCGCGCCAAGATCCGCGAGATCGGCACGGCGCGCCTGACGGTGCACCGCACGCCGCGGCACATCTACGCGCAGGTGACGACCGCCGACGGCGCGCGGGTCCTTGCGATCGCCTCGACCGTGCAGGAAGAGGTGGCGAAAGACCTGAAGGGCACGGGCAACACGGCGGCCGCGGCTGCGGTTGGCCGCGTCATTGCCGAGCGCAGCAAGGCGGCGGGCATCACGGCGGTCGCGTTCGACCGCTCCGGTTTCAAGTTTCACGGGCGTCTGAAAGCCCTCGCCGAGGCCGCCCGCGAGGCCGGCCTCAAGTTCTGATTCCTGGGGAAGCGCAATGGCACGAGTGGAAAGATCCTCATCCGGCGACGACCTGATCGAAAAGCTGGTTTCGGTCAACCGCACCGCGAAGGTCGTCAAGGGCGGCAGGCAGTTCGGATTCACCGCCCTGACCGTGGTCGGAGACGGCGCCGGCAAGGTCGGATTCGGCTACGGCAAGGCGCGCGAGGTCCCGACAGCGATTGCAAAAGCGATGCAGCAGGCGCGCAAGAACATGACGACAGTACCACTGCGCAGTGACTCCCTGCATTACGCAATGCAGGGTCGGCATGGCACGACACGCGTCTACATGCAGCCGGCATCGGACGGCACGGGCGTCATCGCCGGCGGCGGCATGCGCGCGGTATTCGAATGCGCGGGCGTGCGCAACGTGCTGGCCAAGAGCTATGGCTCGCGCAACCCGATCAATGTCGTGCGCGCGACCTTTGATGCGTTCTCGCACATGAAGGCGCCGGACCGCATTGCCGCGAAACGCGGCAAGACGCTCGAAGAAATCCTGGGTTGAAGGCCATGAGCAAGGAAAAGCTGAAAGTCACGTTGAATGGCAGTGTGCACGGGCAGCTGCGCAATATCCGCGCCTCGGTCCACGGGCTCGGATTGCGGCGAATTCGCGATTCACGCGTCGTTCCGGACACCCGCGAGGTGCGTGGAATGATCCGCGTCGCGCAGCACCTGCTGGGTGTCGAGCGCGCGTGAAGACTGGAGGAGCGACGAGATGCGACTGAACACACTGAAACCCGCCGTCGGCAGCAGAAAGCTGCGCCTGCGCGTCGGGCGTGGCGCGTCCGCCGGGCAGGGCAAGACCTGCGGCAAGGGCGGCAAGGGCCAGAAGGCGCGCAAGGGCGGCTATCACAAGGTAGCTTTCGAGGGCGGCCAGGTGCCGTTGCAGCGGCGCCTGCCAAAAGTCGGTTTCCGCTCGGCGATGCACGCGACCCGGGCCGAGGTCACGCTGACAGACCTTGCCAAGGTGAAGGCCGAGGTGATCGACCTCGCCGCGCTGATCGCATCGAGTGTCGTGCCTGCCAGAACCGAACGCGCGAAAGTGATCCTCTCCGGCACGATCGGCCGCGCGGTCACGCTGCGTGGCCCGGCGGTCGCAGCGACCAAGGGAGCGCGCGCGGCGATCGAACAGGCCGGCGGCAAGATCGAGGAGGGCGCAGCGGCCTGACCGGCTGCTCGGCGCGAAGCAAAACACGATGACAACGACTGCAGGCAACCCGGCACTCGCGCTCGGTGAAGTCACGCGCTTCACCGAGATGCGCCATCGCCTGCTGTTCATGCTGGGCGCATTGATCGTCTACCGGATCGGCACATTCGTGCCGGTACCCGGCATCGATCCGGTGGCGCTCGCGCGGCTTTTCGACAGCCAGGAAGGCACGATTCTCGGGCTGTTCAACATGTTCTCGGGCGGTGCACTGGAGCGCCTCTCGATCTTCGCGATGGGCGTGATGCCTTACATATCGGCATCGATCATCATGCAGATGATGGCGGTCGTAGTGCCGTCGATGGCGGCGATCAAGAAGGAGGGCGAATCCGGGCGCCGCAAGATCACGCAGTGGACGCGCTACTTCACGGTCGTGCTGGCGGCTTTCCAGGGCTTCGCTGCAGCGGTTGCATTCACGAACCAGGGCGTCGTCATCAATCCGGGATTCTGGTCGTTCCTGATGCCGGCCGTCGCGACATTGACCGCGGGCACGATGTTCCTGATGTGGCTGGGCGAGCAGATCACCGAGCGCGGGATCGGCAACGGCATATCGATGATCATCCTGTCGGGAATCATCTCGGGGTTGCCATCTGCCATCGGCGGTACGCTGGAGCAGGTGCGCTCGGGCGAGATGAACCCGGCATTCGCGATCCTGCTGATGCTGCTGATCGCCGCCGTCACCGCGTTCTGCGTGTTCGTCGAGAGCGGCCAGCGCCGCATCCCGGTCAATTACGCGAAGCGCCAGGTCGGGCGGCGCATGTATGCCGGCCAGACCAGCCACCTGCCATTCAAGCTGAACATGTCCGGCGTGATTCCGCCGATCTTCGCCTCGTCGCTGCTGCTGTTCCCGGCGACCCTGGCGAGTTTTTTTGGCACCGGCGAGAGCGCAAGCTGGCTGCAGAATGTCGCCGCGGCGCTCGGCTGGGGCCAGCCCCTGCACCTCTTGATTTACGGCGGGCTGATCGTGTTCTTCTGCTTTTTCTACACCGCGCTGGTGTTCAATTCGCGCGAGACCGCGGAGAACCTGAAGAAAGGTGGCGCATTCATTCCTGGCATCCGGCCGGGCCAGCAGACCGCCGAGTACATCGACAAGGTGCTGACGCGGTTGACCGTCTGGGGCGCGATCTACGTGACGATAGTCTGCCTGCTGCCGGAAATCCTGATGTCATACGGCCGCGTGCCCTTCTACTTCGGCGGCACGTCGCTCCTGATCATCGTCGTGGTCGTGATGGATTTCGTGGCCCAGCTGAATGCGCACCTGATGTCGCACCAGTACGAGGGCCTGATGAAAAAGGCCAATCTGCGCGGCTTCGGAAAAGGCGCGCCGCGCTGAGCATGGCCAGGTGCCCGGGAGTCTGAGATGAAAGTTCGACCATCGGTCAGGAAGATCTGCAAGAACTGCAGGATCGTGCGGCGCAAGGGCGTGGTGCGGGTGATCTGTTCGTCCGACGCCCGCCACAAGCAGCGCCAGGGATGAGATCAAGAGCTTGGAAAACTTGAGAAAATCGGCTATTTCACGTATGCTGCCGTGTTTTCCACGGCTCGGAGGCGGCTAACCATGGCGCGCATCGCCGGCATCAATATTCCGGTCAACAAGCACATCGTCATTGGACTGACCCACGTCTATGGCATCGGCCCATCGCGCGCGAAAATGCTCTGCAGGGCCGCGAATGTGGATCCGGCCACCAAGGTGAGGGACCTGACCGAGGCCGAGGTCAACATGCTGCGCACGAACATCGCGCGCTTCCTGGTTGAAGGCGACCTGCGGCGCGAGAATGCGATGAGCCTGAAGCGACTGATGGATCTCGGCTGCTATCGCGGCATACGCCACCGCAAGGGCCTGCCGGTTCGTGGCCAGCGCACGCGCACCAATGCGCGCACGCGCAAGGGCCCGCGCAAGGCGGCGGTCAAGCTGAACGCACCTCCGGGCAAGGCGTAATCCGCCCCCTCCCGGTCGATCACTTAAGGTTGTACTCGAATG